>CAXIDD010000086.1:0-12382 GCA_964021975.1 uncultured Saprospirales bacterium
TTATAATAAAAAAAGCAGATCGTCCGCTGAATTTTCTTATGATCGGCCTATTTATCAGGCCCAAAACCAGTTTATCCAATTATTAAACAATGAAACCAATGAGCGGTTTAGAAGATATACTTTTGCACCAGTAGATAGCAGTCTAAAGTTCCAAGAAGTATGGGGTGTTTTACCAGATACTTTACTCAAAAAATTTATGCAGGAAAGCGATAACTTTATCGGCGAACAATTATTATTAAGCTGCTCTGCAAAATTATTTGACGGCCAACTTTCCAGTGAAAAAGTCATTGCTTATGCCCAAGATAGTTTACTTGCCGATCTTCCGGATCCAATCCGCTGGGTGGATGGCTCAGGTTTGTCTCGATACAATCTTTTCACCCCACGCTCTATTATAGCTTTATTGAATAAGCTTTACCAAGATTATCCGGAAGAATGGTTATTTGAGATGCTTCCCAACGGTGGAAAATCTGGAACTATAAGTAGTTGGTATGGTGGTAAAGAATCGCCTTATGTCTTCGCAAAAACCGGTACTTTAAGCAACAAACATTGCCTGAGTGGTTATGTAAAAACGAAGTCAGGGAAAGTACTCCTCTTTAGCTTCATGCACAACAATTACCTTGGTAGTTCGACGCCCTTAAAACGGGAAATGCAGCAGGTTTTAGAATGGATTTGGGAAAATTACTAGCAGCTAAAATAGAGAATCGAGGAACTATTGAATTGATAAAAAAAGAAGGCCCGTAGACCTTCTTCCTATTGTATTGATTGAAATCGTTGTAAGCATTTCTACTTACTTAACTAACCTAAGATTAATCGGATATTCGTAAGCTTCTCCATTACTGGCTTTTATGGTAGCGATAATGGTTACAATCAAGGCAAAGATTGCTAGCGCAATCAGTACAAAAAATCCAACGAGTACAAATACTAGAATGAATCCAATGATGTAACCAATGGTCATGGTAATCTGAAAATTTAAAGATTCTTTACTGTGATAAGCCACAAAGTCTGACTTGTCCTTCTGTGTCAACCACAAGACCAAAGGAAGGATGACATTTCCAAAAGGAATTACACTTCCGGCTAAGGTTCCAATATGAGCCACTAAACCTAAAGTCTTTTCATCTTGACTTGGGTTCCAGTCCGTAGGATGGTTATTGTAATTGTCATCTAAGAGTTGATCTTCCATTGTAGTTGTAATTGTTTTAAATGATTTAATGATCCAATATTATATAAACAGCTAAGGAGTTGCCATCTTTTTCGATTAATACCTGGATTATTTCGAATAATGAAAAAAGCCGGCTTGGAGACTATATCCAACCGGCTTTGCAAAAGAGGAGTCAATCAGGATAAAAATTTGTTATAACTGGGTTCGTTTATCCGAAAAGTTGTGTTGTTTTCTTTTGATGATTCAAAGATAAGCTAGACCAGTGACAGTTTGTGTCACTAAGAAAATGAAACGATATAAAGCATTAAAATAACTTGACGGTCCAAGGTCTAGAAAGAAAAACGAGCTATTTCTGCTTGTAGATAAGTCTTAAAAACAGTGGGTTCCAAGATTTTAATTTCCCCTGGCAAGCCTAGAACAAAACGCCCCAGGCCTCTCCAGTCTTTGACTTGCGCTGTAAAAATATAATGCGCATCAACCATGGTTACAAAAGGACGTGCAGCAGGAAACTCCTCAATCAAAAGTCGATAAGCTATTGCTGATAGTTGGAGGCTAAAGGGCAACCACTCTGCTCCAGTAAAACCAAAAAGATCAATGGGCATGGCCCTGTGTTGTCCAGTGATTGATTCACCACTTACCTCTACTCCTTCAATTCGATCCAACTTAAATTGGCGCTGTTGCTCTGCCTCTAGATCGAATGCAATCAAATAAGTTTGGTCTTCGTCAAAATGAATGGGTTCAATGTATCGATCTTTTATTTTTTGGCTCGAAGTAGAATGGTAATTCTTCAAATAAACCCGCCATCCACCATCTATGGCTGCACTAAAAGCTGGGAGGGCAACGGTATTTAAATTTTATAGGTTTGGACTTTGGCCAACTTATTGGCATTTGGAATGAGCTCCTGGATCTTATTCAATTTTGCTGTAATCTGCTCTGCTAAAGGATGGTCTGGTGCTACTTGCTGCAAAGTATCTTGAATGTAATAGGCTTCATCTGAATCTAGTAAGGTATCCCTCCGCTGATCTGCCTCATGCATAATAAAATATCGATTCTGCTCATCTTTATCAATTAAGTAACCCACCTCTGATAAAAAGTCTAAATATCGATATACGGACCGTCGAGTAGTATCTAAGATAGTCGCTAACTGCGGAACCGTTTTATAGGGCCGGGTGTTCAATAAGCGGATCAAACGAAAAATGCGAAGTAGTTTTTGCTGGGATGCCATTTGGGATGATTTTTAAATAACTTCTAAGAAGTAAAAATAAGGATTCAATATAGATTTTATTCTAAATTTTATCCCCTCAGTTAAACTTCTTTCCTGCTGCTGACTTATATTTAAGCAAATTATGACAACAGAGGATTACAATCGTTTTTATGATGATAATGATGTGGTACTCTACGTTGGTAAAGCCAAGGTACTTAAAAACCGAGTAGCTTCTTATTTTGGGGAACGCAAGGGTCGGGCGCACAAAACGCGCGTTTTAGTAAAAAATGCTAAACGTCTGAATTTTACTATAGTAGAGACCGAGGCAGATGCACTTTTACTAGAGAATACTTTGATCAAAAAGTATCAGCCTCGCTATAATGTCATGCTAAAAGATGACAAGTCCTATTCCTATTTATGTATAAAAAATGAGCGCTTCCCAAGGGTCTTTATTACCCGCCGCCTAATACGAGACGGTTCTACTTATTTTGGTCCATATACGTCTAGATTTCAAATCAAAACCATTCTGGAGTTGATCAAACAGCTCTTTCCGCTACGTACCTGCAACTTCAACTTAGCCGAAGAAAATATCCAAGCTGGTAAGTTTAAAGTTTGTCTGGAATACCATATCAAAAACTGTATGGGCCCTTGTGCAGGGCATGAAAGTGAGGTGGATTACAATAAGAAAGTTGAACAAATCCGAAATATCCTCCGTGGAAATTTTGCGCCCGTCGTCCGACATTTCAAAGAAGAGATGCAAGAATTGGCAATGAACCTGGAGTTTGAAAAAGCCCAACAAATCAAAGAGAAACTTCGGGCTTTTGAAGACTATCAAAGCAAATCTACGGTGGTCAGCACAACGATTAGAGATGTAGATGTTTTCACGATTGCGGGTACAGAGAAGGAAGCTTTCATCAATTATATGAAGGTGGTTAACGGAGCTATCATACAAACCCATATGCAAGAGTTGGTCAAAAATCTAGATGATGAAGCAGATAATGAAAGTGATCTTTTAGCTTATGCCATTCCAGAGATCAGAGAGAAATTCAATAGCCAGGCACCTGAAATCATCTTAGAAAGGGCTGTTCCTTTAGCTGATTCAGAAATCAAAATCACCATTCCTAAAATTGGTGATAAAAAGAAATTATTGGATTTATCGGCTAAAAATGTGAAGTACTACTTGCTACAAAAACAAAAACAAGAGGCCACTTACGCTAAAAAACAAACTCCTACAGAACGAATACTTCGGACCATCCAAAAAGACCTCCAAATGGATGTTCTACCCATACATATGGAGTGTTTTGATAACTCTAATATCCAAGGAAGCAACCCGGTAGCTTCGTGCGTCGTTTTTAAAAATGCGAAGCCTTCCAAGAAGGATTACCGTCATTTCCACATCAAAACGGTAGAAGGGCCCAATGATTTCGCCTCGATGACAGAAGTGGTCTACCGCCGTTATAAAAGGCTCTTAGATGAAGAGCAACCACTTCCTCAATTGGTGATTATAGATGGAGGTAAAGGCCAACTGAGTGCCTCTATGAAGAGCATTAATAAGCTTGGCCTGCAAGATCGGATTACCGTGGTAGGCATTGCTAAACGCCTAGAGGAAATTTTCTTTCCTGGTGATCCCATTCCGCTTTACATTGACAAAAAATCGGAGTCGCTTAAGGTTATTCAACATGCTCGTAATGAAGCGCACCGTTTTGCCATCACATTCCACCGCAACCTGCGTTCTAAATCCTTTACCAGCACAGAGCTTACCCAAATTCCTGGCATTGGGGATAAAACAGCAGAAAAATTATTGTCTCATTTTGGCTCTGTGAAGAAAGTTAAAGCAGCCTCCCCTACTGATTTAATGGAAATTGTGGGCTTGAATGTTACTAAGAAACTACAAGCTTATTTTGCAAAAAGTGTGGAAGATGATGCTAAGACGTAGATAAAATCTACTCCTAATAATAGATGCAACTTCCAATTAGCCAGGTATAAAAGACCATAAATCTGTTAATTCTGGCCCACCTCCACGGTTGCCACTTCCAGATGCAGTAAACAATTGTTGATTATACCATACCACTCCGGTACCATGTCTTCCTTGAGGAAGCGCTGGCAAATTGTGCCATTCGCCCGTTTTGGTATTCAATACTTCGACTTCATTATGTGCGGGATTTTGGTAATCGGATTCTCCTCCGACTACTAGAATTGATGTGCCTAAGGCAATCGAGAAATTCCCGGCCCGTGGTGTTGGTAAATCGTTTGATAGTGTACTCCAGGTTTGTTTTTCAATATCATAGACGTCTACTTCTGTAATGGTGTTTTTAAAAGGTCCTTCCTCAGATTTAGTAGTCCGGCCACCTAAGTTATAAATTTTACCATCCACAATTTGTACTTGAAAATGATCTCTGGCACGTGGCGCATCTGGTAATTTTTGCCAGGTACTGGTTTTAAAATCATAACGGTCCAACCATGTTTTATGATCCCCACGGTGTCCATCCTTAATACCACAAACCAAATAAAGTACATCATCAAGCATGGCTACGCCGGCACCACCTCTCCGCCGATCTTCTGGAATGGCAGGACCAAGTCTCCACTCATCTTTTTTGGGATTATAGATGTACATATTAGCTACGGGCGTTTCGGCGGGATAACGGCCGGTCATCGCCCCGACGATATAAATTTCATCCTGATAAACAACCGCCTGAAAGTGGTGCAACTCAATTGGTGGAGCCATACCATCCGACCATTTCTGCTTTTTTACATCATAAATGCTCACCGGCTGAATCCGGCGCCCTCCAAGCAGAAAAAACTGATCACCAACATTAATAAATGCCGCCTCGTGTCTGGCTTTGGGTAAGCTACCATCTTTTGCTTTCATTTCTACCCATTGCCCTTTTTGCAAAGCGATCAATGGAGCCTTTGGCAATCCACACTGATAAAGTAATAGCGTTGTAAAGACTACAAAGCAGGTAAGTAATGACCATTTCCTATATTCCATTGTCTCTATTTTGTGGTGAATCTATAAACGGTTTTAGTTTGATACGTTTGCCCTGGTTCTAAAATCGTAGAGGCAAAATCAGCTTGATTTGGGGCATCCGGAAAATGTTGAGTTTCTAGACAAAAACCCGTGCGGAATTCGTAAGGTTTACCTCCTTTCCCTATGTTGCTGCCATCTAAAAAGTTACCGCCATAAAACTGTAGTCCTGGTTCTTGAGTAAGGACTTCCATCAATCTACCAGAAGTAGACTCGTAGACGCTCGCAACTAATTCTAACTTTTCACTAGTTCGGTCCAATACAAAATTGTGGTCATACCCCCCTCCAAACTTAAGTTGCTCATTTTCCACTTCCAAACGAGCCCCAATAGCAGTTGCTTGTCGAAAATCAAAAGGAGTACCTTCTACCGAACGAATTTCTCCAGTTGGAATCAAAGTCTCATCAACGGGTGTAAAACTGCTGGCTTTGATCTGTAACTCGTGGTTGTTGATGGTACCACTGTCGGCTCCAGCTAAGTTGAAATAGCAATGATTGGTTAAGTTAACAACCGTCTTTTTATCTGTTGTTGCTAAATATTCCATTGAAATTTCATTGGCATTATTAAGTAAATAACGAACTGTCACTTGCAAATTCCCGGGATAACCTTCTTCCATATCCGCACTCGTACGCGTCAACTCTACGCCAACTTGTGTTTCTGTTTTGATCATCTCAGCTTCCCAAAGCCGCTTATCAAAGCCACGATTTCCACCATGTAAGGTATTGGGCTCATTATTGATAGGAATGCTATATTCGATGCCATCAATCTTAAATTTACCTTTAGCAATCCGGTTGCCATAGCGGCCAATAGTTCCCCCAAAATAAGGGCTGCCTGCTAGATAAGATGCTAGACTGTCATAACCCAATACAACATCTGCTATTTGACCATCTCGATCTGGAGCTAAAATGGAGCTTATGATTCCACCATAATTGGTCAATTTGACTTGCATCCCATTTTTATTACTAAAAGTATAGAGTTTGGCAGGACCATCTGAGGTAGTTCCAAAATTAACTTCTGAAATATTCAGGCCAGTCTTTGGACTTGGTTTCACTTTAGAATTGTCTGATTTCGACCCAGATTCGCAGGCTGTAAAAAAACAAAGACTAATGAGGCAAAACAAAGATGATAAACGTGTCATAATACTATTTTTAACTACAAGTAGGTATATATTCTTTTGCTTAGACTGAAACATCTCTACTGAATTCCTTTAGCCAAATGAAAATACAATTCATTCCATTGTAATTCTTTTTTAAATTGATGAATCTGTGTTTTTTCATCAATAAGTACATATTCGACACCTGCCATTTCAGCAAAGTCTTCCATATATTCTTTAGTTAAATTTTCACTGTAACAGGTATGATGTGCCCCTCCTGCCAGAATCCAGGCAGTTGCACCATCTTTAAGGTTAGGATGGGGTTTCCAAAGAACGCTGGCTACTGGTAACTTAGGAAGTTGGTGGACGGGTTCAAGCGCTTCCACCGTATTCACTAAAAGTCTAAACCGATTGCCAAGGTCAATAATCGAGGCATTTAAAGCGGAGCCACTACCTGCCGTAAAAACCAATCGAACTGGATCAGCTTTTCCTCCAATACCCAGCGGATGTACTTCACAAGAAGGTTTATCTTTTGCGATGGATGGACAAATCTCCAACATATGCGCACCGAGTACTTGTGGATTTTGTGGATCAAAATGATAGGTATAATCTTCCATAAAAGAATTACCTCCAGCTAAACCCTGAGACATCACCTTCATCGTATAAACTAAAGCAGCCGTTTTCCAATCTCCCTCCGCGCCAAACCCATAGCCATCAGCCATTAAACGTTGAACAGCTAGCCCTGGCAACTGGACCAAGCCTGTGAGGTTTTCAAAAGTATCTGTAAATGCCGAAAAACCTCCTGCTTCTAAGAACTGCCGCAATCCAGCTTCTATTTTAGCGGCTTCCCATAAGGATTTCCGTTGGGCGCCATCTTTGAGTAAAGAACTGGCTAAGTTATAATCTTCTTGATAGGCTTCTAATAGATGTTCAATTTGCTGATCAGAAATACTATTTATATAGGGCATTAAATCTCCAAGTCCGTAGCCATTGACAGTGTATCCAAATTGGATTTGTGCGGACACTTTATCCCCTTCTGTGACAGCTACTTGGCGCATATTATCTCCGATCCGAGCCACCTTCATCGTTTGCATGGCTTGCCAAGCTGCTGCCACTCTAGTCCACACACCGATCTGGGCTAATACTTCGGGGGATTGCCAATGGCCGACTACCACTTTTCGATTAATCCGCATCCGAGTATTAATAAAGCCATATTCTCGTCCACCGTGCGCAGATTGGTGTAGATTCATATAATCCATATCAATAGACGACCATGGAATATCCCGACCGTACTGTGTATGTAAATGCATGATCGGTTTATTCAGAATTTTGAGACCATTGATCCACATCTTTGCTGGTGAGAAGGTGTGCATCCAGGCGATCAAGCCGATACAATTTGCTGTGGCGTTGGCTTCCCTGCAAAGGCTATAGACTTCATCTGGAGTAGTCAATAGGGCCTTAAACTTTAATTGAACAGGTATATCACTAGCCGCTGCCAAGCTTCGTGCAATTTCTTTAGAATTTTGTTTTACTTGTCTTAAGGCATCAGGTCCATAAAGATGTTGACTTCCTGTAATGAACCAGACTTCATATTGTTGAATGTTTACCATTTGGCTAAGTGGTTTTGCGTTCTATTTTTCAATGTTATTTATAGCTTTAGAAGCTATTTGAAAAGACTTACTTTTATTGACCATAATAGGAATCTTTGCCATGTTTACGTTCATAATGTTTTTGGATTAAGGCTTTTTTCAAACGAGGAGCTTCCGGATTAATCAGCAGGGCCAGATAAGCCATACGGGCACATTCTTCTAGTACAGCACTATTATAAACAGCTTTATTGGCCGTTTTTCCCCAGGTAAAAGGTGCATGGTTCGCGATGAGTATCATTTCCACTTCTTCGTAAGAAAGTCCTTTTTTAGCAAACTCATTTATGATTTGGAAGCCTGTTTCATATTCATAGTTCCCTTGGATCATATCGTCAGGCATAGGTGGTGCGCAGGGAATATCTACTGTTAAATGATCTGCATGAGTGGTACCCATAATTGGAATGGGCTTTTGGGCTTGTGCCCAAGCAGTAGCGGACGTAGAATGTGTGTGGACAATACCTCCAATGTTTTTCCAATGTTTATATAAGACAGCATGGGTTTTCGTATCGGAGGAAGGGCGCAAATCCCCTGTGACTACCTCTCCTTCAAAATTAACAACGACCATGGAGTCTACCGTGAGGTCTTGATAGGGAACGCCACTTGGTTTAATAGCAAAAACGCCCTGATCTCTATCTACGGCACTGGCATTACCAAAAGTAAAAAGGACGAGTCCTAATTCTGGCAACTGCATATTAGCGGCATAAGCTTCCTCTTTAATGGCTTGGTATTTATTCATAAACTCAATATTTCGTCAAATGAATCCTTGGATTGGTTATGATCATATTTGGCTGATTTACTAGTATGGGAATCCTATTCTGTTGCTTTGCTTTCTACCCAGGCCCCTAATTTGCTATATTTTTGATATAAATCGTCATAAATGCGGACTTCATTGATTTCAGGTTGGTAGATGGTATCAAAACCTGCACCCATTTTTTCCATTGCAAGGGATACATTGGGATAGACACCACAGGCAGTAGCCGCAAACATAGCTGCACCAAGTGCACAAGCCTGATCGGAAGCAGCAACTTTAATGGGCCGATTGAGTACATTGGCCATGGTTTGCATGACGAAGGGAGATTTTTTAGCAACGCCTCCTAGAGCAATGACGCCTTTAATGGGGATTCCTTCCGTTTGGAAACGTTCTACAATTTTGCGTGCACCAAAACAAGTTGCCTCAACCAAAGCACGGAATATCTTCGGTGCATCAACACCTAAATCAAGTCCCGTAATTGCACTTTTCAAGGCTTGATTAGCATCTGGAGTCCGGCGTCCATTCAACCAATCCAATGCTAAAACGCCCGTAGATCCTGTTTCTAATTTGGCAGCTGCTGCACTTAATTTTGGAATAATTTTATCTACTGTTTCCTCGATCACTTTCATTTTAAGTGCATCATCGAGCAAATTAGATTCATTTAATATTTCTTCTAATGGCCAAACCAATAGGCGTTTGAACCACGCATAAACATCTCCAAAAGCAGATTGTCCGGCCTCCAAACCCAACAGACCAGGAATGATGGATCCATCTACTTGGCCACAAATACCTTTTACCAACTTTCCATCTACTTCTGACTTAGGCACGACCAACATATCACAGGTAGAGGTCCCCATTACTTTACTCAGATAATAGGGTTCGATCTCGCCGCCTACAGCTCCCATGTGTGCATCAAAAGCACCAACGGCAATAAGGGTATCATTGGGCAATCCCAATCTTTCTGCCCATTCAGCTGTAATCTTGCCAGCTGGCACTTCTGAGGTATACGTTTCCTGGAATAATTTATCGGTCAGACCATCAAGCAATGGATCTAAGGCGACAAAAAAGTCATTCGGTGGTAGGCCTCCGAAATCTTCATGCCAAAGTGCTTTGTGCCCTGCTGCACAGCGACTGCGTTTCATATCGTGTACATCTGAACCACCGGTCAGTAAAAAGGGAATCCAGTCACAGTGCTCTACCCATGAATAGGCTGCCGCCCGAACATTTTCATCTATTCTTAGAGTTCGTAAGATTTTGGCCCAAAACCATTCGGATGAATAAACGCCTCCCTCAAATTTAGTGTAATCAATAGCCCATTGGGCACACAATTCATTGATTTCTGCGGCTTCATTAAGTGCCGTATGGTCCTTCCAAAGGATAAACATAGCGTTAGGGTTTTCCGCAAAAGCGGGCAACATAGCTAAAGGAGTCCCCGAACGATCGACAGCTACCGGCGTGGATCCTGTCGTATCTATGGCAATACCTTTTATTTGAGTTGCAGTGCCTACAGGAGCTTTTGCCAGAGCCTCTTGAATGGTCTTTTCCAGTCCTTCTAAATAATCCAATGGATGCTGGCGAAATTGAGATTGAGAGGGACTACAATATTGCCCTGCTTTCCACCTTGGATAATCATAAACGGCACTACTTACTTCTTTACCTGTTTTGGTATTTACTAGTAAGGAACGGACAGAATCTGTACCATAGTCAAGTCCTATTACAAAGCTCATAAACCTTATTTCTTGAAAGCTATCTGAATATTTTTAATCAAATAGCCGCTAATTGATCAATAGACGTAATTCATTTCCGAATATAAGTAAGTAATTGGACAGAATAATAACTTTTTAAAAATCGTCCATATCGATTAAGGGGATACTAGCCAAAAAAAAGAGTGGACCTAAGGTCCACTCTCAAAAATTCATTGCTAATAGTAAGTACAAAATGTACTTTAAGAATTATATTAATCTGACGTTATTATCGCAGTAAGGTCACGTTCCCTTGTAAGGAAATGGTTCCCCCACCCTTACAATTAACCTCTAAGAAATATCCATATACATCTGGTGGTAATGGCCTATTACGGAAGGTTCCATCCCATCCGACATTTATATCACGCGTGTCAAAGACTTCTTGTCGCCAGCGATTATAAATAATAAGATGGAAGGTCTCAATTACATTAGATCGCACAAATAATACATCATTAATACCATCTCCATTTGGTGTAAAGGCTTTTGGAATGAAAACATTATCTGGTGAACTAACCATTCCTGTTGTCTCAATGGTAATGGTCAATTCCCGCTCACACTCTCCCTTTCTGACAATCACCGAATAAGTTGTAGTTTCCACAGGAACGACGGTTACCGTCTGGTCATTTGGATTATCGACAGACTCTGGTGGAGCCCACTCATAGGTACAATCTACACAACCATTGACGGTTAATTCGACTGGATTACCAGCTTGTATAGTCGTCGTACTGGCTTCGATGGTAGCGTCTCCGATATCCTGAATCTCCACTTCTGAAGTTAGTTCATCCGTACATCCAAACTGATTTTCCAATAATACCGATACGGTCCCTTCTACTCCGGGATTAAGGGTTGCGGTAGGACCGGCTGTCGGATCAGAGGCGAAGTCTCCATCTGGCATCCACATGTATTTTAAATCTTGATTTAGACTATTATTTTGGACGGTAAGTATTGCACCTTCGTCAGCATCACAAACTAGCGTTCGGTCATCTAAGCTTGCATTGATCAATTCGCTACCGACGAATACACTATCTACTTCCGCAGGACACGTACCGTTATCTGCTTTCACATAATAAAATTGGCCACCTGCAACCAAGTCAATTTCCAGTTCTAAATCCGTAGATATAATATTGGTAAAAGTAGGGTCATCTGACCACATAATATTTTGTGGATTTTCTCCCGTGGCACGAAGTTTGAAAGTTCCGGTTGTACAAAGTGTACTGTCTGGTCCTGCATCCAAATTAATTGGATTATTCAAGCGTACTTTTACGGATCGTGTCGTAGAGCACATCCCATCTGGGCTTGTAATGGTCACCATGAAGTCCTCATCCATATTGGCCATATAGCTAGGGTTTGGACTATTCGGGTCACTCAAGTTTTCAGTTGGAGACCACATATAGGTAAATCGATCATCTCCTCTTGGATTCAGGTTTAGCAAGTCTCCTTTACAAATATCATCTAGGAGTGTATCTGGCGCAACCATATCAAAATCAACTACATCTACTCTGATGGTGTCTACATCATTTTCATCGAAACAGTTTTCATCTCCAGTCTTCACGTAGTAAATGTTCGTACCTGGATTAGGTAATACCTGGATATTCCCACCATTACCGATTGAATTGGTCATCGCCGCATCATCAAACCACTCTAGGGTAGTTGGGAGGTTGGTCATCGCGAAGAGGCTTAGCTCTACGGGATTACAGATCATCGTATCATTACTTGTTGTCGTAATTTGAATATCTTCAATCACCTCTACAAAGATGGAATCCA
>CAXIDD010000087.1:0-12241 GCA_964021975.1 uncultured Saprospirales bacterium
CTTTTAGTTTAGGACTTGAATGTTTTAATTTGTTAAATAAGGAACATAAGAAGTATCTTTTATTTTTTAGAGGCCTCGTTTCGTAAACAAAACAAGGACAAGTCGAATCAAATTATGGGTATAAAAAAAGAACTAAAAGAGGCAGTACAGGATTTTGAGAAAGCTAAATTGGCTAAGGCTCATTTAGACAAGATTATTCCCAGGATAGAAGATACCAAGATTGCTTTGTACCGTCTAGAAAAGTATTTGGAGAAAACGGATTATCAAATTCATAGCGTTACGGCCCCATCCCTAAAAGAATTATTTACCAGTTCTTTGATTGATAAAGAAAAGCAGCTAGAGTTAGATCGGCAACGTTATCTGGAGACTGCTCTACAATACCGAGAATTTAAACAATCTTTGAAGCTGCTAGAGTTTGAGCGTGATTTATTGGTAAGTAAAGCTAGTCGTTTGAAAGACCTAGAGTCTCGCTTAAATATTTTGGTTCGCTCCAGAGAGCAATTGCTGGATGATTCAGATATCACCTTGAAACGTGCCATTGGACGGGTCGACCGTAAAATAATGAAACAGTTTCGAATTAAAGCGAAGACAGAAGCTGCTAAAAAACAAAGTTATAAAGTTATTGAATACATCTATCGGGTTTTAGATTTATTTGAAGCCATCAATGGCTGGGGATTCAGCCAGGTAAGAAGAGGTGAAGAAAACTATAAAATTGATCAATCAGAGGCTTATCTCAGTAAAATCAAACAATTATTGATTACCCTGGAAGACGAGCTGGAAGCCATCAATCAAATGGCTAGCAAACCACAATTTAACCTGGATATTGCTGGTGGTTTTTCTTCCATTTACATCGATAATTTAATCTTAGATTGGATCATTAGTGGTAAAATTCGACATGCAGAATGGACACTGGATAATGTCAAAGATCGCATTGAATTAATCTTAGGACAGCTGAAAGCTTTTGCTCGCCAAACGCAGGTAGAAATCAATCAACTTGAAGAAGGTAAACGCGCCTTGTTGATGACAATTTAGGGGAAGCTTAAGATTTACTTTTCTGAGAAAAACTTACTTATAAAAACCGACTTTTTAGCTCTGGCGTCGGGATCATACACTGGTCTTTTTTACCAAACCAGCGGTAGCGATTGCGGGCAATCCAGTTATATATTCCGTCTCTAATAAACCTGGGTATAATTTTGAAAATATAGGCTAAAGTCCAAGTGCCTCCCAATAAGCGAGCTGTCTCTAATATCGCATCCGAATGGGTGTATAATTTACCTTGATGAAAGAGAACCACTGATTTTAATTGGTGGTCAGAAAGATCAGCCCCACTTAAAATATCTTGTGCAGCTTCTGATTGCAAAGAAGCAAAACGGAATAGCCCTTTTTGATCGGCCTTAATCACCCGTTGTACAGATGCATCACAAAGGTTACAGACGCCATCAAAAAGTAAAACAGGATGTATTTGTGCCATGGTTTATTATTGATTGAGTATAATCGTAGCGGCAAATTTATTCGCCGATTAACCTTAGAAACTATTTTATTATTGCCTTTTTTTACTGCTTTTCGCCTGCCTGCTGAAGCTTCAGCGCATGCAGGTTATAAAACCCTCATTTTTTAGCGCCTCAATTAGTCAAAAAATCATCAATAATAATTCTTAATAGCCAAACTTGTCTACTGCAGGTAGATTAAAATAGCTTCTTACAATAACAAAACAATAATCAGGTAAACATAGTTTGGTACAACTCTTCGATTTTACCAATTGTATGAATATTGATTTGGTATCGCTTTTGGTCTAGCCCTTTGGTATTGTACTTGGAAATAAAAATGTGTTTAAAACCAAGGCGATCTGCTTCTTGAATGCGCTGATCTACTCGGTTGACGGCCCGGATTTCTCCCGAAAGGCCTACCTCTCCGGCAAAACAAGTATCACTCGGAATTGAAATATCTTCTAATGAGGAGATCATGGACGCTACGATTGCTAAATCAATGGCCGGATCATCTACCCGAATACCGCCCGCAATATTGAGGAAGACATCATTTTGACCAAATGGGAAGCCCCCTCTCTTCTCTAAAACCGCTAACAACATACTCAAGCGGCGCAAGTCAAAACCCGTAGCAGAACGTTGAGGCGTACCGTACACGGCCGTAGTTACTAAGGCTTGTGTCTCAATGAGCATAGGGCGCATGCCCTCAATAGTAGCGGCAATCGCACTGCCACTGAGGTCTCCATCTTTTTGGGATAAGAGCAGTTCAGAAGGATTCGATACTTGCCGAAGTCCCGTAGCTTGCATTTCATAAATGCCCAACTCATCTGTAGAGCCAAAACGGTTTTTAATGGTCCGTAAAATCCGATAAGTATAATTGCGGTCTCCTTCAAATTGTAACACGGCATCTACGATGTGCTCTAATAACTTTGGCCCCGCAATAGAACCTTCTTTGGTAATGTGGCCGATTAAAAAGATGGGCGTATTCATACCTTTGGCAAAACGTAAAAGTTCGCCAGCACATTCTCTGACTTGTGAAACACTACCAGGCGTAGAGTCAATATAAGGCGCCGTTAAAGTCTGGATAGAATCGATAATAATCAAGTCCGGCTCTAGTTCTTCGGCGTGGGCTGTGATTTTACTGACATTGGTTTCTGTCAGGATGAAGCAACTTTCGGGGTTACCTGCCAGGCGTACTGCCCGCATTTTGATTTGTTCCTCACTTTCCTCCCCGGAAACGTATAGTACTTTAATAGGAACTTGGATGGCTACTTGTAGTAAGAGGGTAGACTTACCAATACCGGGCTGACCACCAATCAGAACCAAGGAACCGCTAACGATCCCGCCACCAAGGACACGGTTTAATTCTTGGTCTGGAGTGATGATTCTCTGTGTATTTCCAGGTTTTATCTGAGGTAGTGGTACAGGTTTTGGGCCTGTCCTAGACACCGACTTTTTTTTCCAATTGGTTTTGGAAGCTTCCTTGGGTGTCTCCTTAAAAATGACTTCTTCTTGATAGGTATTCCAATTATCACAGGAGGGGCATTTACCGAGCCATTTTTGGGCGGTTGAGCCACAGGAAGTACAAACAAATATTTTCTTAACTTTTGCCACTTGGTGCAGTTTTTCATATTCAAACGGCCAACTTTTTATGATTTTTAGACCGTTTACTTTTAATCAATTAAAGTCAGCTCTAGCTAATATTAAATTAATGTAAATTATTTGTAGAATTTTTTTGAAAAAAAACTATCTTTAATACAGAATCAGAAATAAGCATAATGTTTTCCGATAGCATCAATCTTGTGAATATTCACAGTTGTTTTGAGGAAAATTATTTTCATTTGGTTTTTTGGGGTTATTAACTCAGGGTGCGTTCTTAACGCACCCTAGTTTTTTGTGCCTATCTATCTGCAAGGTACAGTTTATTTTTCTATTTAAAACAAAAAATTTAATAATTCAGTTTTTGTTTTAAAAAAAAGACTGATTTTCCCGGAAAAGCCTGTTGCGCCTTAATAAGCTATTTGAATCTACCTGCAGTAGACAGGTTTGGCTTTTGAAAATCTTCAATAACAAATTTGATGTGTTAAATTCAAATAGCTACTAACATCCACAATTTGAAGTTTTGCTACTCAACAAATAAAGCACTATCTTAAAATAGTGTTTATTTTACCGCTGAAAAAATCACCATTCATGTTTAAAACCACCAAAAGAGTCGTCTTAGGTTCCGTTTCGGCATTACTATTAGGCACCTTGATTTGGGTTTTATTCCTATTAAATCCAGCTTGGTCCTATGCGCATCAAACGCACTTTGGTCCCATTACGGTCCATCACAACCAAGTCTTAGAAGCCTCAACAGATCATGTTTTAAAAGAGGCGATTGAAATTATTAAGACCTCAGCACTCTATACCCCGGATTTTCAGGTTGACTTATGTATGAATGACGGGAGTCGTTTTCCGGAGTTTCATCCTTTTAGCGGGGGCCTTGCCTATGCTTTTGTTGATAAGGCTGTTTTTTATAATGCACAACCAGATTTTGCCAGAAATAGAGCTTTTAATACGGCTGCTGGCCCAAATCAAGTCCATAAAGAATCCAATCTTACCTGGTCACTGGCACATGAATTTACCCATAATTTACAGTTCAATTGGAACATTCTCTTTCCATTAAAATATGAATTTTGGCAACAAGAAGGTTATGCTGAATACATTTCCAGACAATGGAAAAACGATGGACTACTTCGAGAAAAAATCAAGACTTTACTGGATCAAGAATCTAAAAAACAGGGAAACTATCCAATCGTATTCCTAAACCCAGACGGTACTACCCAAGAGCTTTCTTACTACAAATATGGCCTAATGGTCCAGTACCTATTTGAACAAGAAGGCCTGGATTTTGTAAGTTTAGCAGATGAAAAACGCTCCTTTGAGACGGTTCATCAAAAGATGATGGCTTGGAGTGAGCTAGTGAAAGATTGAATTTTACTTTTGATGTTGAAAAAAAAATATTTGTTGCTTTTCCTTTAATGAAAAAGTACAAACTTTAGCTATGTTGAGTACATTCTAAACTCAACCAGTTAATAATGAAAAAAATATTCCTCTTTTTAGGCTTAATATGGCCCATAATTGCATCTTCCCAAATTATTGACCCTAGTTTTGATCCTCTTTTTGCCAAAACAGGTAATACGGAGCAATTGGCCCTTACTAAAGACCATAAAATACTGGTAAAAGGCGATTTTAATTTTGCAGGAGATCAACCCGTTAGGTCTCTAGTTCGACTTTTACCAGATGGCCAATTGGATACTGCTTTTAGTTATGATGATTCAATAATAGATCTACCTGATTTGTTTGCAGCACAATCAGATGGTAAAATTGTAATTGGGGGAGCTTTTTACAATACTGCTGGAACGTTTCTGGGGCAGCTGTTACGGCTTCACCCTGATGGTCAGCTTGATTCGACCTTTGTGCCATTGATGGATACAACTTTGAGTTTGATCCAGCTCAAAATACTCCCGAATCAAAAGCTATTTTTAGCCTATAGTCGTTGCGATTTAGCGGATACTCAAGACTGTTCTGTTAATGGAATTAAGCTATTGAATTCGGATGGTCAGCCAGATCTCTATTTTACCAATTTAGAATTCACTCCAAACGATTGGACTAATGCTCAATCACTAGGAGATATTGGTTTTCAATCAGATAATGCATTATTAGTTGTAGGAGTTCAGCTACAGGTAGATACCTTAGTACAAGATGCTTATCGGTTTGACTCCTTAGGTCAAGTTGATCTAACTTTTGATCCAGATATTCGACCGTGGTATCCACTTTTTGCGCCACAATTAGACGTAGCGCCAGGAGGCAAAATTGGGGTTGTTGCTGCGGATCGGAATCTAATTTTTATTTTGGATAGTCTGGGGAATCAGCTATATAAAGAAGCTGCTTATTTGGGACCGGCTATATTTTTGCCCCCCGCAGTTTTTAATCAGACCTTAGCTGTCTCAGAAGACGAGTTTTTATTTAATAGCGATTATAATAGTGTAATCATACGAGATAGAGGTGTTTTCCCAAATACTATTACTAACATGTCACTAATTGGACCAGCTGCTGATTTGGTAAACCATCCAGAAGGAATTATTGCAGCGGGTCAGTTTTATACCATCAATGAGCGTTTAACAGGAGGTCTGGTTCGTTTCCAAGATAGATTATTTCGTTTAGACTTGGATTTAAATTTCAAACCAGATTTGAGAAGTTATGCTTCTGTAGATAATTTAGCCTTATCTGGTGATGGAAAATTATTGGCTAAGGGCAATTTTAATTACATTAATGGAAATACCACCAAAAGAATTGCCCAAGTCCATCCAAATGGTGCTTTAGATACTACTTTTATTTTACCGAATGTGGTGAACCCTTTAGCCACTTTTCATCAAATGGAAGTCTTATCTGATGGAACCATCGTGACTGGAAGTGACGGTAATAATTATAGTCCTGAAAAATATTTGAGTGGGCTCAACTTATTACAACCAAATGGTGCGCTTAATTATAAGATGGAGGTGCCCAGTCGTTCGTCAGTTCGTCCAACGGATATAGATTTTTTAGCCATTGATTCGGAAGATCGAATTTATGCTTGCGAGTCATCCTCAAGTAATTCCAGCACCGGTGGAAATCACAAGCGTATATTTGTACAATATGAATTGACCGGACCATTCACCAGTGTTATGAAGGATTTGAATAAATTTTTCACAGCGAATATTACTGGGTTAGAGGTTCTGGAAAATGATCAATTGATGGTCTACGGCTGGCGTCTGCGATATGATGGAGCAGATTCAACCGGTATTATCAAAATTAATCCAGATGGAAATTTAGATCAGACCTATAGAGCGGAGTTGCCTACAAATGTTTTAGTCAAAGAAGCACTAGTAAGTAAAAATGGAGAGATTTTTGCAACCGGTATACAGGAAGTATCCTCAAGAACATGGGAGCCTATTTTTTATAAATTATATCCAGATGGCCGACGCGATTTTTCTTTTGCACCATCCTTCTCTTTAACTACTTCTGTCTTTGAACATAGACTTGATCTTTATGAATTACCCAATGGTTTACTAATTGTCTCGGGTACTTTTGATGAAGTCAATGGTGTCTCAGTTCCTTCGGGTAAGGTTTTAATGGACACTGATGGAGTATTTGTCCAAGAGTTTCTTCCTGAAATAATTGAATGTAAGATCAGTGATATCATTGTGATTGATGAGCAATCTATATATTTATCAGGAAAATTTCGAACAGCAAATGGTACGAAGGGTATTCTGAAAATTGATAATATCCCACAATTAACCACTAACACAAATTCTTTGGTAAATAACAATAAAATCGAACTTTTTCCTAATCCAGTTCTTGGACGGGCAATAAACTTAAAGCTTCCTTCTAAATATTTATTCCAAAATTTTGATTATTCTATTCTAGAAGTAGCCAGTGGACGAGTGGTGCAAAATGGGCAACTAGCAGTGCGTACTCAAAACCAAATTGCGCTACCGTCACATTTGCAAGGGGCTTATATAATCCAGTTGAAGAATGGTGCAACGAATTTGGTGCAGCGGTTTATAGTTCAAGATAGATAAAAGCAAAAAAGGCTTAGCAACCAACAGTCGCTAAGCCTTTTTTATTAATCATTATTACTTACTAATCACTACTCAAAAGTGACAATAAGCGCAAAAATTCAATGTACAACCATACCAAAGTAATCAACAAGCCCATGGCTGAGAACCACTCCATGTACATCGGTGCACCATACTGCTCCCCCTTCTCGAAATTATCGAAATCAAGTAAGAGGTTCAAGGCAGCTACTGCTAGGATAACCACGGAGATACCAATGCCCATCATACCTCCTTGGTGTAGATAAGGTACTTGAATTCCAAAGAAACTCAAGACAAAACTCAAGACATAAACCAAGAGAATAGCACCAGTAGCCATCATGACTCCCGTCCGGAATTTATTGGTTACTTTAATGATACCAGACTTGTAAATGAACAGCATCATAAACAAAGTAGCTACTGTTAAGCAAACTGCATTAAATACGATACCGTCATATAAATACGCATAAGTGGCAGAAATACTACCCACAAAAAAGCCTTCTAATAAAGCATAAATCGGTGCCAGTACAGGCGAGCTCTTTGGTCGGAAAGCGGCGATTAGGACAACTACTAAACCACCAATCGCACCACCCCACATAAACAATGGGCTAGGGTTGGAATAACTGAAAATAGCCGTTAACATCAGTAAGGCCGTCAATAAGAAGGTCTTATTAATTGCACCTTGTACGGTCATTCTTTGCACCAAATCTGCTTGACCTAAGCCAGCATCTAGGGGTTCATTAGCGGAATTCCGAAAAGCATCCTCTCGCATGAAAGGATTGCTGGACTGGGAAAACCGTTTTTTACTAAATCTACTCATGTATTTTATTTTTAAATTTTGTTTGTTTACAAATAGGAAAGTTGAATTACTAAAACGAAATATAATCAATTTTAGCCTTATTTAAACATCATTATTCGACGAAAAGGTTCCTTGTTTCCAGTTAAAGTTGAAAACATCCGACCTTCGGTAGTGCCCAACTGCATCAAAATCCAGTTTACTTTTGATGACTTCTTTTCGGTCTAATTGGGCATAGAGAACGCCTTCCTTATCAAATAAAGGGCCTGCTAAGATTTCGCCCAAGGGCGAGACAATCATACTGCCTCCTCTGGACATTATTTCTTTTTGGTGAGCCAACTCTTCCTGAAAACGCGCCGGATAATCACTTTTCAGAACCATTTGATTGCAGGATAATACGTAGCAGCGTCCTTCACAAGCAATATGTTGCATGCTGGCAATCCAACTGTCTCGTTCGTCAGCAGTAGGCGCAAGATAGATCTCCACACCTTGTTGATAGAGATTCATCCGAGCTAAGGGCATATAGTTTTCCCAACAAATCAAACCCCCAATTTTTCCAAATGGCGTTTGTACAACTTGTAAGTCACTGCCGTCGCCCTCTCCCCAAATTATACGTTCGGCAGCAGTTGGTTTCAGTTTCCGGTGTTTTTGCACCAATTTTCCCGTAGGGCTATAATAGAGTAGGGTACAATATAAAGTACCGCCACTCTGTGAGCGTTCCGTCACACCGATTACCAACCAAACTTTAAACTTTTGGGCGATTTCTCCTAGGTAATCTGCCGCTGGGCCGGGTACTGTAATGGTATGTTGGTAGTAAAGCAACCAATCTTCTCGGCCTTTGGGATCTCGACTACCGACAACGGTGCCAAACCCCAATCCGCGCGGATAGACGGATAGATAAGCTTCCGGGAACAGGACTAGGCCGGCACCAGCTTCGCTGGCTTCTTTTACAAGGCGTTCTACTTTAGCTAGACTGGCCTCTAAATCAAATAATACAGGACTTGCTTGAACGACGGCTACTTTTATTTTTTTGTTTTTCATGTTTCCTTACTTAAATATTCAAATCACCCATTCGTAAAATAAATGAATTGAAACAGAATTTACAAAATTTCAGAATTTTCTGAATTCGGTAAAAAACAATGGATTTGGTACAATTGCTTGTTGGTTATAGGAGAAGAATATTACCAAATAATTCTGCTAATTCTTTAATTCTGAAAATTCTGATTCTCCTAAATGAAAAGCAGAAATAACCGCTAGAAAAGCTGCCAACCAATAAACCACTAAATCATAAGATCACCAAGCAATCACAACGGTCGCGCATAAGGCAATCTCAACTTCTTTTCCAAGTCATAATAAGTATCTAAACCACTCACACCTACCCCTTTCCAAGCGGCCGTATCCACATGTCCCTCCGGACCGATACTGTTTTCAGGGATCAAAACTTCTGTAATCCGCCCAATAACCAGCCAACTGTGATTAATTTGGATGTAATGTTCTTCTTGGAATTCCAAGCCAATTTTTATTTGTGCTTCCTGTACATAAGGCGCATTTATATTAGCAGTCCGCTGCGGGGTTAATCCCACCATCTCGAATTCAGAAACACCATCCGGGTATTTTGCAGAGGCTTGGTGGGCTTGCTCTATGATCCCTTGGTGGACTTGATTAAGTGTAAAATGCCCATTTGCTTTTATATTGTTGTAAGTCTGCCTGGGTACGGTTAAGGTTCGCATAATAAATCCCAAGCAGGCAGGAGCAGCGCCAATATGCATCACGGAGTTAAACAAGCCTAAATTATCAATGCCTTCCGGAGATTGTGTACCCAGTAATTGTACATTTTTAATGCCGGATAAAGTGTTGACAAAATTCCTGCGTTGGTTGCGATCCATTGCTTGGATATCCTTTGCGTTTAGTGTTATTTCCATAGTTTAAATAATTAGGACGGCTTACTTATTTTTATCTTTGTCTGTCTTTGCGAAACCATCAGGGTAAATTTTAGTTGTAGGAAATAACCAAGTTCTTGAAAACAAATGAAAAATCAATACCTTTTAATCATTATGGCCGTATTTACTTTGAGTAATTGTGGGAAAAAGAAGGAACCTTTCCCTTATCAAATTCCTGGATATGCGATTGCCCCAGTAGATAGCATGATTAATGAGACCTACCAAGTCAGAACATTACAGCTGGAGCCAGATTATGCTGGAGAAGTTACAGCTACTCTGATGCGTTATGATGCCAGCGATAGTACGCGCAAAGCGGTCCTTTATGTACACGGATATGGAGATTACTTTTTTCACGATCATGTTCGGCAGTGGTTTAATGAGCAAGGCTATAACTTCTATGCGCTTGATTTGCGTAAGCATGGGCGCTCCTTATTACCCCACCAAAGGGCTTCTTATGCCAAAAACCTGGAAGAATATTTTGAAGAGCTCACCGAGTCCATCCGTCTAATTAAAGAAGTAGATGGGAATGATTTTTTAGTGCTCAATGGGCACAGTACAGGTGGCTTGACTACGTCTTTGTATACCGCCAAAGGTGCTGCTAAGGAGCAAATTGATGCCCTTTTGCTCAATAGCCCTTTTGTAGCAGTAAAAGCTAGTGGAGTCGAAAAAGCCATGGCCAATATATTTGGTGGATGGAGCAAAATCCAACCCGGTGCATCCTTGCCTATTGAATTTGAGGGTTTTTATGGACAAAGCCTGCATCAGGATTATGCCGGCGAATGGAATTATAGTTTGGTTTGGAAACCGATCAAGGGCTATCCATTGTATGGAGCCTGGCTAAATGCTATCAAAAAAGGGCACAAACAAGTACACAAAGGACTTGGGATTACACAGCCCATTTTGGTTTTGCACTCGGATAAAAGCTTGGTCCCAACAGAAATGAGTCCAGCACTCCAACAAGCAGATGCGGTATTAGATGTAGATCAAATTCAACAGTATAGTCCTGCTTTAGGAGATGAGGTGAAAATTGTCTCTATCAAAGATGGGATGCATGATATATTGTTGTCAAAAAAAGAAGTACGTGAAAATGCTTTTCAGGAAATAGCTGCCTGGTTGGCACAACTTCCAAAATAATGATGGAAATTATTGAAATACAGCAGTCTTCCGATTGGGCTTTATTTCACCAGGTGCCTCATCAGATTTATAGTGCAGATCCCAATTATATCAGCCCCATCGAATCCGATGTAGAGCAGGTTTTTAACCCAAAGAAGAATAAGGCTTTTCAACATGGATCGGCGCGTTGCTTTGTATTATTAAATCAGCAACAGCCAATTGGACGCATAGCTGCTTTTATTGATCATGAGCGCAATGAAAGCAACGATTTTCCAGTAGGCGGAATAGGTTTTTTTGAATGTATCAATGATGCTAATGCCGCTCAAATTCTATTTGATCAGGCAGAACAATACTTACTAAGCTGGGGCGTTAAAGCGATTGATGGACCGATTAACTTTGGTGAGCGAGACCGCTTTTGGGGACTATTGGTCAAGGGAAAGAAAGCGCCTTTATATCAGGAAAACTATCAACCTACTTATTACCAGGCTTTTTTTGAAGCCAATGGCTATCAACCTTATGAGCAAATTTTGACTTTTCATGGTGAAATGGATAAAGTGCCGATCAAACGCTTTAGTCAAATTGCGAAACGGGTGCGAGAACGTTATGGCTTTTATACGAAAGCCATGAAAACTCAAAAACGGATACCTTTATTTGCACGCCATTTTGCACAAGTTTACAATGTTGCCTTCAAGGATAATCCCTATTTCAAACCCTTAGAAGGAGCACAAGTAGCTCGAATCTTTAAGGTCATGCAACCTATCGCAGATTTTCGGATGATTTTTATAACCTATGAATCGAAAAAGCCTGTTGCTTTTGCGGGCTTTATTCCAGATATAAACCCCTTTTTAAAAAAAATGAATGGCCGCCTGAAATGGTATAAACTGCCAGGCTTACTCTATAAAATACGGACTACTAAGAGTCATTTGCTGAAGGGTATTGCTTTTGGAATTGATCCAGATTACCAGCGTAGAGGTGCTTTTGCAGAGTTGATTGATGCCATTTATAACGATTATACCAAACAACGGTATTCTGATTATTATTTAGCCACCATCCGAGGTCACAATACAGTTATGGTAAATTCCATTAGTAATTTAGGGGTAAAGGTGGAAAGAGTGCATCTTGCTTATAGAAAGATGCTGGACAATAATCTACCTTTAAACCCATTTGAGTTTATGGAAATAGAGGAAGGAATGGGTTAATTTTTCTAAATTATGTTTAGCTTGCTTTTTATTTACCATAAAGTCTATTTTTGGTAGTGCTAGTAATGTAAGGCTATTTCTCCCGCCCGCACCT
>CAXIDD010000088.1:0-12240 GCA_964021975.1 uncultured Saprospirales bacterium
GAGACCGACTTTCGCCTTTTGTGAGAATGGGTGACTATCTATTTTTCTTAAAAAGTGGGAGTCAGCTTCAAGGAGATGGATTGTATCGCTTAGATCCTGCTACGGATGAGATAACTTTGATAGAAACTTTCTTTAACCTTCCAGGCAATGAGTTTCTCAATCTAATAGAAATGGATGGTTATCTATATTTTAAGTTAAGTGATTCTACCTTTGGAGCAGAAATGTGGCGTAGTGATGGTACTAACGAAGGCACTACCATTGTGAGAGATATTGCTCCTGGTAGCGGCTCTTCTTCTCCCTTTTTCCTTTTTAAGAAGGCTCCTTTTTTATATTTTAGAGCGAACACTTTAAGTCCCGGTAAAATCTATACCTGGGTAACTGACGGTACACCAGAGCGGACTCAAATAATAGACGATCAGACGGTTTTAAACGATTTTGCCTTCTATGATGAGCAGCTTTTCTACCAGCGTAGTTCGGACTCGACCGGCATTGAATTATATGAGTTCGATGATAAAAATATCCAGCCAAGGAATCCGGATATATTAAACGAAGAATTTGAATTGTTCGATGAAAGTTTGGTTCCCGATTTAGTACAGGATCTTTATCCTGGGGCTGCTTCGTCCAGGCCGAATTCATTTGTAGGCCATCCGACCGGACTTTATTTTAAAGCCAATTCAGGAGAAGTAGGAGAGGAGCTCTATACTTTGCAGCCATGTATGACTTCGTTTAATTATCCTGTAGATACGATTTCGACTTGTGGGAGTACTATTGCTTTGGACAATTATCTATTAAATGGGGCTTACGATTGGAGCTTTACAAATACTACGGATCAACAAGCAGAGATAGAGCTATTGGAGACCACTGCGATACTAAGCGGTTTTGAACCCAACGAATACAATTTATTGGTCAAAAGATCGGAATTCAATTGTCCGGTTTTAGAGGATACCATTCAAGTGAAATTCTTATCGAAAACGGATCCAGCTTGTGGGAATATAGTGAATACAACTTCTACTAGAACAATAGTAAAACCGGAATTAAAAATATTCCCAAATCCTGTGAAAAGCTATTCAACGCTTTCTTTGGAGCTGTCTAAACCAACTAAATTAAGACTTGATTTATTCTCTGCTAATGGCCAATTGATAACAAGGTTGCTTCCTCAACAAGAGTTATCGGAAGGAAAGCATCAGATCGGAATTAATGCGGAATTATGGCGGCCTGGACTTTACATTATTCGGATTCAGACAGCTGAAGGTAATTTTAGCCAGCAGGTGGTTAAAGTAGAGTAAGACCTCCTTAGATTAGGATCATCGTTACCTATTAAAAAAGCCCATTTGGATTCATCCAAATGGGCTTTTTTAACTTAGAAACTATTTGAATTCTCAGTAGCTAAACTCAAATAGCTTTTTAGAACTAGTCTTAGTTAATGATCTTCATTCTTAATTAGCATTTGTCGAGGTGGAGCAAAACTCTTTTTATAAGTAGACCAAGGCGTATTTCGATGTCTGTTTTCTCCAAAATATGTGATCATTTGCATGAACTGCATTGGAGACTTAAAACCAGCCAGGGATTGAATCACTTCGGCATCTTCTTCCATAAATACCAGCGTAGGGAAAGTTAATCGCCCCTTTAGTAACTCGGCTGCCAGTTCATGGTAACCATTACGACCAGATTTGACGAACTTGTATACTTCACCATTAAATTCGACTTCCTCTTTGTGCTCGGCATCAAATTTAACAGCATAATAGTTTTCGTTCATGTATTTGATGATACTTTCGTTTTTAAACGTTTTCTCATCCATTCTTTTACACCAAACACACCATTCGGTATAAACTTCCATGATGATTTTCCGTGGCTCGATTTTGGACTTTTCCATGGCTTCTTCCCAGGTCAACCACTGAATTTTTTCTTGAGTCTCTTGTGCTACAAGTACTCCTGTACTAAATATATAAAAGCTAAATAAAAACAAGGCTGTAATACGCTTTGCCATAGTATGATTTTCCTTTAACAGTTTTAATCGCAAAATTGAATAAATGACTTTTTATTTTTCATCATCTCTCAATGCCCCTAAATAACAAAATTTGCTCTATTAATATGTTGCTTTGGTCCTATTTTAAAGCAAGTTTAACGATTGAGCTCTTTTTGTTAAGAACTTTTATTTTGCCTGAACCGCATTTTTATAGATTAATAAAGTGTCATTATCCAATTTAAGATGTTGGTGAACGGCTTGTTTTAGATCGGGAGCTATTAGCCCATTACCAATCCATTTCTGAGTCTGGAATACTCTAGCTTCATCCCACAAGCCACTATTTACAAAGGATTCTATGGTTTTTTGACCACCTTCAACTTGCAGGGAGGAAATATTTCTAGATGCTAATTCTTCCAATAAATTAGGAATGAAATCTTTAGAAAAATCTATTGGAATATACTCGACTTGATCGATTTCCTGTTTTTTTGTTTGCTCAGGACTAATAAAGACCAATGTCTTTTGTTGGCCATCAAATATTTTTAAATTTTGTGATAAGCTCCCATATCTATCTAGCACTATCCGAAGAGGGGATCGTCCGTAATATAAGCGATTGTTTAGAGCTGGATTGTCAATAGCAGCAGTATTGGTACCCACTAAAATGGCATCGTATTCCATACGCCAGCGATGGGTGAGTCTTTTACTGTAAGCATTACTTAGCCAAAGTTGTTTACTGGGAATGGGAGCCAGTTTTTGATCTTGTGAGATCGCATATTTTAGTAAAACAAAAGGTCGATTTTGATAGGCAAAAGTATTTCGTATTTGAGCCAATTCTGCTCCTGCGTCCGCTAGAATATTTGTTTGGACTTCTACACCTGCTGCACGTAAGATGGCTAATCCTTGGCCACTCACTTCTGGCGTTTGATCTACCACGGATATGACAACTCTGGGAATTTTATGTTTTAGGATAAGACTGGTACACGGTGGTGTCCGGCCATAAATACAGCAAGGCTCCAAAGAAACATATAGGGTAGCGTCTTTAATTAAATGTCTATCAGCAGCTTTGACGTTGTTGATGGCGTTGACTTCTGCATGGGCTTGGCCATAAGCTTGATGATAACCCTCGCCAATAATTCTATGCTGGTAAACCAGCACGGCACCCACCATAGGGTTAGGACTAACAGCACCTGCACCAAGCCTAGCCAGATCGAAACATCGCTGCATGTATAAAAGTTCCATTTTTAGAAATTCTTAATTATGGACAATTCGATCTCGTTAAATAATGATTTTAAATCATATACGAGTTTCGTTTTGTTGAATAAATTGTATCTTAGACTTAAACAAAGTTGACCAACATTCCTCAGACCTAACTATACCAAGACTATTATTAAAAGCTATTTGAAGGCTTACTTATCCTAATTTTAACTAAAATAAAACCTAAAAGCGTGCTTTACAAGGTTAAATTAAAAAATGCCGATGACTCGGTATTATTGGATGATCAGATCTATGAATATCTGACCACTGACCCTTATTTACATCGAGTTGATTTTATCAACAACCTTCGTAAACACTCAAGTGGTTGTGCGGTTTTTCAAAAAACCTGGAAGAAAGTTGATGGTTCTTATAAAACAGAAACCATTTATCTTCACAAACTCATCGCTGAAAAGTTTCTCACCAAAGATAAGACTACCAAAAGTAATTTAGTTGGTGCTAAAAATGGAAACAAACTAGATTGCCGCTTAGAAAATCTAGTTTACAGATCACGTTCAGTAGCGTCTCGCAAACGTCGGTCTAGCAGCAAAATCGGTTATACTGGTGTATATAAAGAAAATAATCGATACCGTGCTGTTATTTCTGTAGACCGAAAATCTGTGCATATTGGAATGTACGCAACACCAGAAGAAGCTGCGCTTGCTTACAATAAAATGTCCCGGAAGCTATACGGTGAAAATGGCAAAATTAATGTCATTAAAACGACCCACAAAATTTAAATAAAACCGCTTTATTTGATGCCTCTGGTCATCTCTCTTTTCCCGGGAGGGCCGGGTAAGGCTTCAACTTTGAAACCAATGGACTTCAGTGTTCTTTTTACCACTCCTTTCGCACAATAAGTAACAAAAATCCCACCAGGTTTAAGTGCCTGGAAAGCTTTTTGTAATAATTGCTCTTCCCAAAGTTCTGGTTGAGCAGTGGGGGCAAAAGCATCAAAGAACAAAACATCAAATTGAGCATTAAACGTTTGGTCTTCTATTTGGCCCATCACTTTTGTGAAAGTGAAGTGCTCATTTATCTGATGTGGTATATCCCAATCTAAATCATGTAGCTGGAGATAGTCATCTACAGGCTTTTGTAAAACTTGAGGATAATTCAGAGAAGCTGCTAATTCCTTGCTAATTGGAAAAGCTTCTATACCGGTATAGCTTATATCCCTATGGTACTGCTGTGCACACAGCAACGCCAAATAGGCATTTAATCCAGTGCCAAAACCATACTCTAGAATGGAAAGGGCATCTTTATCCCTTTGCATCCTTGCTTTTAAGCCAGCATCAATAAATACGTGCTCCGATTCTTTGATCGCACCATATTTACTATGATAACTGACCCCAAATCGTTTGGAAATTAAGGTATGTGAACCGTCCTGTGTATCTAGTAACTCATTCTGCGATGCGTCTTCCATTATGTTCAGAACCTTTCTGCTAGAACAATAAAGTACTCAAACTTTGCACTACAATTTGAAACAAATCGTCTACAGAGAAGTTAGTTGGGCATCCATAGCCACGGTTACAAGAAGAGATGGCAAAAACGGCAGCTACTGCAAGAAGAGTTTGAAGGCGATTATTCTTTTTCATTGGATTGAAATTATTAATTTGGATCGTTCTTTTATTAGAATGAAGTCTATTAGTTTTGTTTTCTTTGTTCAAGAAACGCAATAGAAATTTAACTTATTTTACAAAGTTAAGGATTTATCCTCAGAAGCGGTACAAATTAGCAAAGTTGGCTAAAAATTCCCGCCTCAATATAAAACATAGGGAATGTCCAATAGTTTTGAAGCTTTATGTCAAAAGTTAAGTTCGTATTACGAGCCTCGAGAGGCCGGTAATATTGCAACTTTACTATTTGAGTCAGTAGGAATAAAAGGACAAGCTTTAAATAAAGCTGTTTTGTCAAAGGAATTGAAAATAGCTGTTGATCAAGCTACCGAGCGTTTATTAAAAGGCGAACCTATCCAATATATTCTGGGACGAGCTGATTTTTATGGTTATGTTTTTGCGGTTAACTCAGCGGTGTTAATTCCGCGTCCAGAGACAGAAGAATTGATTTATAGAACATTGAGCATCGCTGAGACCCTTAAAGATCCGATATTAAAAGTCTTGGATATTGGAACAGGATCTGGATGTATCCCTATAACGCTAAAAAAAGAGGCTCCTGCCTTATCTATTACCGCAGTAGATGTTAGCCCCGAAGCTTTGGTTGTTGCTAAAAAAAATGCACAAGAATTAGAGGCAGATATTCAATTTCTACAATTAGATTTTACTGATAATAAAGCTTGGTCAAAATTAGAGAAATACCATTTAATCATCAGTAACCCTCCTTATATTCCTTGGAAAGAAAAAGCCTTGGTTGGTGCGAATGTGTTAGGACAGGAGCCCAACCTGGCATTATTTGTAGACGACGATGAGCCACTGTTGTTCTATCGATTGATTGCAGAATTTGCAGATACTCACCTAATTGAAGGAGGAGCAATCTTAGTTGAGACCAATCAATACAATGCTTCGGAGGTACTTACCCTATTTCAATCTGAAGGGTTTACTGAAGCTTTTTTATTTGAAGATTTAATGGGAAACGATCGGATCGTTCTGGCTAAAAAATAGTCTGAACCAATTCGATTAATACTTCATTGAGTTTTTCAATAGCCAATTGAATTTCCCAAGCATCTCGATTACGTGCTTCCACATAATTGGACACGGCCCGGATTTGTAAGGTTGGCACTTTACATTGTTGGGCAACATAAAATACGCCAGCACCCTCCATTGATTCTAAATCTACGGTATACTTCTCTTGAATTTTTGCAATAGAAGCTGTCGATCCACTTACCTTTTGAACGGTAAGCGCAGTAGCTTTAGGTAGAAAATCAAAACCAGCGCCACTAGTATTGATTAATTTCCCTTTTTGGAAAGGAAAACCATTGGGGTCGATTAACTCCATATCAAAAAGATCCTGAAAAGACCCATCTGCTTCTTCGATGCCCAAATCTCCGAATTGATCTTCGGTGACTTGTAGAACACTGCCGAGTTCGATTTGACGATTAAAAGCGCCAGCGATACCAGCGTTAATAATCAAATCATATTCATTTTGGAATAATTTCTGACTCAATTGGAAGATGGTACTGGGCAAGCCAACACCGCTTACCAGTACTTCACAACTGTGATCTCCTCTTTGGTATAAGTTTTCCCCAAAGGGGATGAAGTAAGCTTTCAAAAATTCTTGGAAAGGACCAATTTCGAAAGTAGTTGCTGCTACAAAAAGCACTTTCATAAATAATCTATTGCGTATTGGTATAAATTAAACTAAAACCAGGAGAAAAACCAAGTAACTCATGCCTACTGGTGGCAACATCAACTTGTATTTGAGGAAAAATCTGAATACTAAAACCAAAGGAAAAAAGGCTAGGAGCGGTTCCTACCCCGAGACGCAATGCGAATAAATCATTCAAGGCATATTCGATACCTGCTCTAAAGTTGGCGGGTCGATCAATATCTTTTTCGACTTCTGCTACGATATTGAGTCGCTCTGAAGGCTGGTACCCCAAACCTAGTTGTAAAACGGAATAGGTGAGCTCCTCGCTCAGCCCGGATAGGGTTGTATAAATAAGCAGCAACAGAAACTTGTTTAGACAACTGACTCTGAATACCCAGAGCAAAAGTCAAATAACCTTTTGTACCATATTCAGGGATGGCATTGTTCCAATAAATCAATTCAGCACCTAATCTAAAGCGTTGAGAAAGTTGTCGACCATAGGCCAAGCTAAATAAGTTTTCTCGATAAGCTTGACTTCCAAACGCAGCAGCTTTAAGTCCAAAATTTCCAGTTTTGGTAGGTAAAAGAGCTGCTAGTCCAGCACTTTGTAATTCAGGAAGTAAGAATTGATTTTGAGCCGTTGCAAGGGCTCCGAATTCTTTTGCCGTTGCCAATCCTGCTGGATTCGTAAATAAAGCGGAAACACCTTGATCAAGACTTGCCGTTCCGCCCATGCTAAAACTACGAGCATCCATTAAGTTTTGAATGCCGGATTGGGCAGATAAAGCCCCTCCAGTTAGACAAAAAAAGAAAAGAAGAAAGCGCCACATATTTCAAGATTTTCTGCTGGGCTTAAAGATAGTTAAATCTTAGGGTCTATCTAGTTTCAGGCCGTAAATTATGAGTTAACTCAGGGAATAGTAAAAATTTGCGAGTGAATGGATAAATGGTTACTTTTGCGCCACATTTCGAGGAGGCATGGAGCAAGTTATTTACAAGGATTTAGGTAAAATAGACTACCAGTCAGCTTGGGACTTTCAAACAGAAGTCCACCAAGCTATTGTGCAGCAAAAGTTGGAAAACCGAAAGTTGAAAGCTGAAGGGGCTGCTATTATTCCACCAATTCACCAATTACTCTTTTGTGAGCATCCACCCGTTTATACTTTGGGTAAGAGCGGGTCTATGGATCATTTATTGTTATCAGAAGAGGAGTTATCAACCGAGGGGTTTACTTTCTATAAAATTAATAGAGGAGGAGACATTACCTATCATGGACCGGGGCAACTGGTGGGATATCCTATTTTTGATATGGAACGATTTTTTACGGATATCCATAAGTATGTCCGTTTTATTGAGGAAGTAATTATCCGGACTTTAGCAGAATATGGCTTAGAAGGTATCCGTTATAAAGGGTTCACGGGCGTTTGGTTGGCTCCTTATAGCGATTATCCCAAACGAAAAATTGCGGCGATTGGAGTACATCTAAGCAGATGGGTAACGATGCATGGATTTGCTTTTAATATCAATACCAATTTAGAGCATTTTCAGAATATTATTCCTTGTGGGATTGAGGATAAAGACAAAGATGTAACTTCCTTGGCTGTTGAGCTTGAACATCCAGTAGATTTAGAAGAGGTAAAGTTAAAAATGAAAAAACACTTTGCGGAGCTTTTTGAGTTTTCCTATCAGGAGGAAGAATAGAAATCTTTTTCCTTGTGTATAAAAGTAGTGATAAAGTAGCTGCTCTAAAACAAAAATAGATGAAGCGTGATATTCCTAATCTGAAAGTCAAAGATGTAGCGGTAGCTATTGTTCCTCGAGAAGGAGATAATGAATTGTGGGATACCTATATTATCAATTTGAAAGGAGACAACATTAAAAATGTCCTTATTAATTCTCGAGGCTACGGAGAGCATAAAGGGGATAAGGTGAAAACAACCATTCTTAGACACTTTTATGAAAAGATAAACCCTATGACTACCCTTAAAATAGAGCCAATTCAAGTTAAACTATTTGGCTTAACCGATGAATATTGGGTGAGCTTTAGCTACAGAGGGCATTTGTATGATAAAAAATATGTTTTTGTTAGAGGAAGTATTGATACCGCTAACTTCACTTCGATTCCTTTTTTAGAAAAAAAAGGAGTAATGATACGATGATTCAATAATTGATACAATTTATGAAAGAGGAACCAAGTGCACTTCGCGCTAAAAAAGTAAATGACTCAAAAACCATTATGACCGAAATGGTCATGCCCAACGATACCAATCCTAGTGGTAACCTAATGGGAGGTAATCTATTGCGTTTGATGGACATTGTATCGGCTATTTGCGCTGGCAAGCACTGTGAAGCCAATGTAGTGACAGCCTCTGTGGATCATGTGTCCTTTCAGCTACCCATTCTGGTTGGAGATGTTGTCACTTTAGAAGCTACCGTCACCAGAGCATTTAGAACCTCCCTAGAAGTTTACGTCGAAGTCTTTGCCGCTAACATAAGAGGTTTGAATAATCGACGTTGTAATAGTGCTTATTTCACTTTTGTTGCATTAGATGAAGAAAATGCGAAACCTATTCCTGCTCCTCCCGTATTACCATTAACAGAGATAGAACAGCAACGTTTTGAAAGTGCCCCTCGTAGAAGAGAACTTAGGTTGATTCTTAGTGGGCGTATGAAACCGGAAAATGCAGATGGATTAAAGGCCTTTTTTCAAGTGGTTTCCGATAAATAAAGCAGCCTGCTCTATCTGATTAGCTGGTTTCTACATATTTTAAAGTTATTTATATATTTTATTGTGTTTTAATGGTAAAATTTTCAATCTATTTTCTATTTTTACATAATAAGTTAATTAACGATTTATTGTCCGCTTCAAGCGGATCATTATAAAGAACGTATAATCGGTTTTTGGGATAGCCTCTCTTCTAAGTTAAAATAACCTGAAGAGGGGCGTTTTTTTGCCACTCGTCTACATTTTCCTAAAAAATAGCCTTCTTAGAAACGAAGTAAGCAATAAGTCCTTATTTTTACCCGTCTACTTATTTTACAGAATTTGTCTGATTTAATTGTTTACATACATGAAGTACACAACTATACTTTTAGTGCTTTGCTTATTTTCTATGTCTACCCTTACCAATGCTCAAGCTGATCGCTGGCAACAACGAGCAGAATATCAAATGGATATTGATTTTGATGTTGAAAAACACCAGTTCAGTGGTAGTCAGGAATTGACCTATTACAATAACTCACCAGATACATTAGACCGCGTTTTTTATCACCTATATTTTAATGCTTTTCAGCCGGGAAGTATGATGGATACTCGGTCGCGTACCATAGCAGATCCAGATCGTCGCGTTCGTGACCGCATCTCGAAACTATCCGAAGATGAAATTGGATACCTGAGGGTTTCTACCTTAGCTCAAGATGGAAAAGCGACTACTTTTGAGGAAGTTGGAACTATTTTAGAAGTACAATTGGCTGAACCACTCTTACCCAATTCGAAAACGGTACTCAGCATGGAATTTACCGGGCAGGTCCCGATTCAAATCCGTCGATCTGGTAGAGATAGTGAAGGCGGTATTGCTTATTCCATGGCTCAATGGTATCCTAAATTATCTGAATACGATTACCAAGGTTGGCATGCCAATCCTTACATCGGAAGAGAGTTCTACGGTGTATGGGGAGACTTCGACGTGACGTTGTCTATCCACAAAGATTATATGGTAGCAGGTACGGGATATTTGCAAAATCCACAAGAGATTGGTCATGGGTATGAAAAAGAAGGCCAACGAGTAAACCGTCCAGATGGGGACAAGCTCCACTGGCATTTCAAAGCCAATGATGTACATGATTTTATGTGGGCCGCCGATCCGGATTATCGACACATCACTAAAACCAGAGCTAATGGTACAGAATTACACTTCTTTTTTCAACCTAGACAAGGAGCCACCGAAAATTGGGAGAAGCTTCCAGAGGTAATGGATGAGGCCTTTAATTACATCAATAAAAATTTTGGTCAATATCACCACAAAAAATACTCTTTTATCGAAGGAGGAGATGGCGGTATGGAGTATCCAATGGCTACGCTGATCACTGGAGGTCGAAGTATGACCGGTTTGGCCAGCGTATCTATTCATGAGTTGATGCACTCTTGGTACCAAATGATGTTAGGAACCAATGAAAGTCTGTATGCTTGGATGGATGAAGGTTTCACTTCCTACGCTTCTAATCGAGTGAAAAATTACTTGCGGGGCAAAGGCTTATATTCCGGAGAAGTAGTTGATAATCCGCATACAGGTTCTTATAATGGCTATATTAGTTTAGCTCGTACACCACAGGAAGAAGCACTTTCTATTCATTCAGATCATTATATCACCAATCGTGCTTACAGTACAGGTGCCTATTCAAAGGGGGCTGTATTTCTACATCAAATGGAATACATCGTTGGGAAAGAAGTTTTTGACCGGGCTTTATTGCGTTATTTTTATACCTGGAAATTGAAACACCCAAACGCGAATGATGCGATCCGGATTTTTGAGAAAGAGTCAGGCTTAGAATTAGATTGGTATAGAGAATATTGGGTCAATACGACACATGACATTGATTATGGCATCCGAAGAGTAGCAGGCATGGACAACCAGACCATTATTACTTTAGAACGCAAAGGTTTATTGCCTATGCCTATTGATTTGGAAATAAGTTATGCCGATGGTAGTAAGGAGCTAATCAATATTCCGCTTCGTATGATGCGTGGAAATAAAGCTGCAGAAGATTCGGCCGTCAAATATACCGTAGCGGAAGACTGGCCTTGGACGCATCCAACCTATGAACTAAAGATCAATAAAAGCAGGAAAGAGATTCGAAAAATTGAAATTGATCCTACTAAACGTTTAGCTGATATCGACGAGCAAAACAATACGCTGAATTTGAAATAGCACTTAGGTATGATCGTTAAAAAAAGTATTGCATCACTGGCCAGTTTTACGGCTGGTGATGCAACCTTAATTAAAGAGGTGTTGCACCCAAAACAGGAGGGACTCCCGATTAATTATAGTTTAGCACAGGCACAGCTAGCTCCTGGAGCTGCTTCTTATCCGCATATATTAGAAAAACAATCCGAGCTCTATATCTTTTTACAAGGGACTGCAAGGGTTTTTGTTGGGGAAGAAACTAGCACTGCCCAAGCTGGAGACATCGTCTGGATACCACCAGGCGTCAAACAATGGGTGCAAAATACCGGTGACACCGATTTGGTTTTCTTTTGTATAGTAGATCCTCCTTGGCAAAAAGAAAACGAACAAATTTTGGAGGATTAGGATAATAGTTCTATCCTTGTGCCGAAGGAGAACAGCTTATGAAAATTCTACAGCTTTGCAAAAAATTTCCATACCCACCTAAGGATGGTGAATCAATTGCTATTCTAAATTTAGCGCAATCTATAGCGGCCCAAGGGAGCGATCTAGATTTATTAGCGATGAATACTTCCAAGCATTTTTTCGCAGCTGAGTCGACTCCAAAATCATTGCAATTCTACCAAAGTATCGCTACCGTCGGTGTAGATAATCGCATCCAGATTAAAGCTGCCTTACTGAACCTTTTTACTCAAAAAAGCTACCATATTCAGCGATTTGAATCACCTGCTTTTAGAGCTAAATTGATTCAGTTATTAAAGGAGAAAACTTATGATCTCATCTTGTTGGAGACACTTTATCTAGCCCCTTATATTGATACCATAAAGAAATATTCCACAGCAAAAATATGCCTAC
>CAXIDD010000089.1:0-12185 GCA_964021975.1 uncultured Saprospirales bacterium
TCGGGAAAAGCCTATCCTATCATAAAGTTGGGGTGGGCTTTTGTATATCCCAAAGACTTTCTGCTTTATCCAAGGCAGAAGCAGGATTTACAGAATTTTAAAATTTACAGAATGTATTTTTCTGCTGTTAGAGTTTATTAAACTTGGTTTTGTCTTTTGATCAAGAATATTTTGTACTAAGACCAAACAATAACGAGCCGGTAGTTTGGCGAAAGTTATAATTTTAATTGCTTGAATAATTAACATAGACCAAAATTCTCAGCGAATTCTGAAAATCTTTTACTCCTGCAAATCCTGATTCACCTCCTTATATCAGCTATTAATCATTTGTTAATGACTTATTACTTTAGTGACTCTATCTAAAAAGGTTTATCTTTACATTTATGAAGTTTATCAATATACAATTACTCACTATGGCACTATTGCTGGCATTTAAACCAGGAATAGAATTGATATTTATGCCGGATACTAGTGAGCAAAGTTGTTGTATTGATACCTGTTCGTCTGCGGATTTAGAAGTGGAGGAAGAGACACACAACGATTGTGAAGATAAGGGTTGTGAAGGAAATTTTTGTAATCCTTTTCAGGTCTGTGGTTCTTGCTTTGTAATATGTGAAAGTTTACCCACAACTCAGCCATCTTACCTGGCTATCGTTGATAAACAACTGTTTGTTTATCAACTCAATGCTTCTTCTCTTTTCACTATAGAGTTTTGGCAACCACCAGAGTTGGCTTAGCCATCAATCTAACAACAAGCAACAGTCTTGTTCGCTTTAAAAAATTATCACCATAATCAAGAAGGTATTCTAGTTAGAAATGTAGCGGCGAATTCATTCGCCTAAGTACCATTAAAAACTACAACCATGCCGGCGGATAAATCCACCGTTACAAGTATTTAAATACCTTGAACAAAATTTAAATAAAATGAAGATTTTCAAAATAGCAGTATTAACCATTTTCACAATTGCAACTACTTCAATCATAGGCTTTTCTCAAACTACGGCTAAGCAAGCTACCGCTAAAGAAAGTGTCAAAACTATTTCTGTCAAGGTGAAAGGCGTGGGCTGCGAGCAGGATATCAAAACCATCGCTGCCAACGTTGAAAAACTAGAAGGTGTGATCAGTTGCATGTCTCCAAAAAAAGGAGCTACTACTACCTTTAAAGTGAAGATGAATCCAGCCCTAGTTACCAAAGATGCCATCAACGCAGCTATCGAAGGTACTGGAGGATGTGAAGATCCAAACACTCGGCCCTACAAGGTCAAGCAGTAAGTTTATCCTACAAAAATTATGTAGCGTGTTTTAAGGTCATAAGTGTATAAGTTTCCCTTATACACTTATAATCTTATGCACCCAAATCAAAAAATACCATGATCAAATATATATTATTGATCGGTTTGCTGCTGCCTATTGGTCTAGTAGCCCAATCCCTCAGTGGGAAGGTAACCGATAATTACAACCGCCCACTAGTTGGTGCTGGGGTCTATTGGCAAGGGACTACCATTGGGGCCACCTGTGGTACAGATGGCCGTTTTGAAATCCCCATGAGTGAACAACCCAACAAAATTCTGATCGCTAGCTTTATTGGCTATACAGCGGATACCATGCTTATTAAGGAGCAAACCGAGGTTAGCTTTAAACTTTTTGAAGAGATTCAGCTGTCCGAGGTAGTCGTTAAAGCTCGACGAGAAGGCGTTATCTTTTCCAACCTTAATCCAATAAAAACAGAGCAAATCACTCAAATGGAACTAGGCAAAGCTGCTTGTTGTGATCTGGCTGGCTGTTTTGGAACTCAAGCTTCTGTACAGCCCCAAACTACCAATGTGGTGACCAACTCCAAAGAACTGCGTATCCTGGGGTTATCGGGTATTTACAATCAAGTATTGCTTAATGGTTTGCCCATGATCCAAGGCCTATCTTACACTTATGGCATTAGCAGTGTGCCCGGGCCTTTAGTGAACACTATTTCTGTTTCTAAAGGGGCCAATAGTGTACTGCAAGGTTATGAAAGCATTAGTGGACAAATCAATGTGGTCACCAAAGACCCCGCTACTACTGATCCACTTTTTTTGAATGCCTACCTCAATAGTTTTGGTGAAAAACACTTCAATGCGAATGTTGCTTTTCGTAAGGGAGATTGGAGTAATCTTACGGCCCTTCATACCGTACAACCTTCCAATAGAATAGATCGAGATGATGATCAATTCATGGACCTTCCTTTACTAACTCGATACCTGGTTTCAAACACTTTAAAATACAAAGATGGCGCTGAATGGGGCTGGAATAGTAAGGTCGGGATCCGTTTTCTCCATGAAAACCGGGTTGGAGGACAACTTGATTTTGATTCCAAATCCGATAATGGCAGTAATACCGTCTACGGGCAATCGGTTGAAATCAAGCAGCCTGAAATCTGGACTAGGACGGCCTACCGTTTTAACAATCAAAATGCTTTTGTGCTCTACGCCTCTGCTTATCATCAGGATCAGCAATCCTATTTTGGTACCCTAGACTATAGTGCGCGGCAAAGTAATGCCTATGCAAACTTTCAATATGAATTAAATTATGGAGACCATGGCTTAAAAACGGGTGCTAGTATCCGGTACTTGGATTTACAGGAAAGCATTGGATTTACTGGTGATGAAATCCAAAGAACTTATGCTGGAGATTACCGGCGATCAGAAACCATACCCGGCGTTTTTGCAGAAAACACCTTGCGTTTTTTTGATCAGAAACTAACCTGGATCACTGGGATTCGGGCAGATCGTCACAATGAATTTGGAACGCGCTTTACACCAAGAACTTTATTAAAATATGATTTTACGCCTGAAACAGTTGTCCGAGCTAATATTGGAACAGGTTGGCGAACGGTCAATCTGTTTAGTGAAAACATCAATTTACTAACCAGTTCAAGAGATATCATTTTTGAAGAAGACCTACAACCTGAAGTCGCCCTCAATTATGGTATCAACTTCACACACAAATTTGAGCGACCAATCTACGCGGGTTACTTGAGTGTGGATTATTACCGGACAGATTTTCAGAATCAGGTTTTTCCGGATTACGACAGTGACCCAACCAAAGCTTTTATTAAGAACTTCTCTGGCACAAGTGTTGGAGTAGGTTTTCAGGTAGAAGCTTCTGCTAAATTTTGGGAGCAACTAGAACTCAAAACGGCTTACAATCACTTGGATGTTTATCGCGAAATTGAAGGAAGTAAACAATTGCTGCCCTTCAACCCTAGGCATAAAATATTGTCTACAATTAGCTATGAGCCGCGGTCATTGAAGTATCACTTTGATATGAATATTCATTGGTATGGAGAGCAACGTTTGCCCAATACACGATCCAACCCAGTAGCATTTCAGCGACCAGATTTCTCTGAACCTTTTACCCTAATTAATGCGCAGTTTACTTATAATTTTCCTGGTATAGAAGTCTATTTTGGCTGTGAAAACATCTTTAATTTTCGTCAGAATCAACCCATTTTGAGTTGGGAGAATCCTTTTGGACAATACTTTGATACGAGCTCTGTTTGGGGACCTACTCGGGGCCGAGAATTGTATATTGGTGTAAAATATCATTTGCAGAACAAGACGAAGAAGGGATAATTTGAATTAAGAGCATGTTGAAGTATCAATTAATGATGAATAGAAATCACCTGTTTTGTATCCTGTTTTTGCTTTATTATTCCTCTTGTAGTCAAAAACCTACCAAAACAACAAATTCGATTCCGGGACTTATCCATGAAAACTATGAACTTTATCAAGTTCCGGAAAGCGAAGCTGTTTTAGTACTCTTTCCAGGTGGTGGTCAAAGAGCCGAAGACATTAGATTAAATTTTGATATTTTACCGAAAGCCAAAGCAGCAAAAATCACGGTATTGCTAATGAATTTCACCAATCATCTTTGGTTGGAAGATAACGATTTTGAACTATTGAAAGATCAACTAGCAGTAGTCTTTGATCAGCATCAATTGGAGACTAAAAAAATCTATTTTGGAGGATTCTCCATTGGAGGGAATACGGCCAGCACACTTGCCAATTATTTACACGAAAATCAAACAATAACGGCACCTGAAGGTGTATTTATGGGAGATTCGCCAATTGATTTATATGCCTTGTACCAAAGTGCCGAAATAGACTTACAAAACCCCAATTTTTCAGAGGAACGGTTAGCAGAACCACGATGGATTGTCAATAACTTTAAAGAAGCTTTTGGGGATACTTCACTTTTATCTAAGATTCCAGAAGTATCCCCTTTCACACTACGCCGTAAAACCAATAGTGTGCCACACCTAAAAACTATTAAGCTGCGGTTTTATACAGAACCCGATCCAAAATGGTGGAAAGAAAACCGAGGTACAGCATATGAACAGACCAATGCCTATAGTATCCAACAACTCACTAAAATGCTAAAAGCACAAGGCTGGGATCGCTTAGAGCTGATAGAAACTCAAAACCAAGGTTATCGATCCAACGGCGAACGCCATCCACACAGTTGGTCGATTATAAATATCGAAGCGCTCATTAATTGGATGAAAGAATAAACCTTAATTTTTGGGTTTATATTGTATTTTAGACCTTTCTAAAATCATCTCTTTAAAAAATTCAACATGATCACCAGGTCTATCCTAAGCCTATTGATTTGCCTGATTTTATCTTTTGGAATACAAGCACAACACCTAAGCAAAGTTGTACCCGAAAGTGTAGGCCTTTCTTCAGAAAGGCTCACTCGACTCACTACTAAAATGCAAAGTTATGTAGACCAAAAACAGCTATCTGGCTCCGTAGTGCTCGTCGCCAGAAAAGGAAAAATTGCTTATTTCGAAACCTTCGGGAAACAAGATATAGACAACGGTACGCCCATGGACGAACAGACCATTTTTAGAATCGCATCTCAAACGAAAGCCATTATCAGTACCGGCATCCTAATGCTACAAGAAGAAGGTCATTTATTAACCTACGAATCCCTTGGGAAATATATTCCAGCTTTTAAAGAAACAACCGTAGCGGTTGCTAAAGACGATGGCACTTATGACCTTGTGGAAGCTAAGCGGCCAATCACTATCCAAGACTTATTGACGCATACCGCTGGTGTCGGTTATGGTTACGGCCCAGCCAAAAACCTATGGGCTAAAGCCGGAATCCAAGGTTGGTATTTTGCCGATCGCGACGAGCCCATTCTAGCTACGGTAGAACGTATGGCGGAACTCCCTTTCGATGCCCAACCCGGCGAAAAATTTGTGTATGGTTACAGTACAGATATTCTTGGTGCCTTAATTGAGGTGATCTCTGGTATGCCCCTAGATGAGTTTATACAAACCCGCATTCTGGATCCATTAGGCATGAAAGACACACATTTTTATTTACCCAAACAAAAAGCAGATCGTCTAGCTACCGTTTATAGTTCTACTGAAAATGGAATAAAAAAAGCAGATAGTAATAATCCCATGCAAAATCAAGGCGCTTACCTTGATGGGCCACGCAAAAGCTTTTCTGGAGGTGCTGGTCTATTGAGTACTGCCGAAGATTATGCCAAATTCTTACAGATGATGCTCAATAAAGGCACTTATAATGGTCAGCGGTTGATCTCTCGTAAAACCGTAGAGCTTATGATTACGGATCATCTACCAAAGGGCATTTCTATGGGGCAACCTGGCTCAGGGTTTGGTTTAGGTTTTGCTGTCTTAAAAGATTTAGGCGCTAGAGGCGCTTTAGGGACGGAAGGAGAGTTCTCTTGGGGTGGCGCTTACCATTCTGCTTATTGGGTGGATCCAGTAGAGGAGTTAGTAGTTGTTTATTTCACCCAACTTATTCCCGCTAGAAATATTGATGATAATTTCAAATTACGAGCTTTGATCTATCAGGCAATTGTGGATTAAACGTATTTTATCAATAACGAAACCAGCACAATGAAGCAGCTAAAAACACTACTATTTCTACTTTTGCCTATCTGTTTTACGGTCTCCTGTAATGAAGCAAAAAATACTACAGCAAATATCCAATTAAGTGATGCAAGCTGGATTAGCACTCAGGAACCCTTACCTGAAGTGGATTCTCTTTTGTATGATGTTCATCCAAGTCCTTTATTCAGAAAAGAAGTCATAGCACAGGCAGCTATAAAGAGTGCCACACTTAGTATAACCGCGGCGGGCTATTATCAAGCGTCCCTTAATGGCGAACGTATTGGTCCTAACTATTTGGATCCAGCCTGGACCGACTTTAGTAAGCGCATCTATTACAGCGAATATGACCTTACGGAAAAACTTAAAAATGGGGCCAACTGCCTGGGCGTAAGTCTTGGGAATGGCTTTTACAATCCGCTGCCCTTAAAAATGTGGGGCCGGCGTAACCTAAGAGTAGCCTTACCTTTAGGCAAACCTACTTTTATCGCCCAATTGATCATCAAGTATGAAAATGGTAGTCAAACCGTCATTAATACGGATGACAGCTGGAAATATGCTTACGGTCCAGTTCAAAAAAACAATGTTTATTTAGGCGAAATCTACGATGCTGGGCAGGAAATCAAAGATTGGGACAACGCTGACTTTCAAGTAGATACTTGGAAAGAGGCACAAGTGGATAATGGCCCTGGCGGACAATTACAAAAAGCTTTTTTCCCGGCCATCCAAATTACAGATGTAAAAAAACCAGTGTCAATTCAAGCAATGGATGATGGTAAATATATGGTAGATATGGGCGTTAATTTTACGGGTGTTTACCGCATTCTTCTGAATGGACAAGCTGGTGATACCATTACCTTCCGATTTGGCGAACGCATTTACGAAGATGGCTCCCTTAATCCCATGACAGCCGTAGTTGGGCAGATCAAACGAGCTGGTGTTGGCGGTCCGGGGGCTCCGGATATCGCCTGGCAGGAAGATCAGTTTATTTTTGGTGAAGAAATCGAACAATGGTATCAACCAGAATTCACCTTCCATACTTACCGTTACATGGAAATTTCAGGTCTGGAAGAAGCGCCGGCCCTAGCAGATATAGAAGGCCTTGCCTTAAACAGTAATGTTGAAGACCCAAACGATTTCACCTGTGATATTGATCTGCTAAATGATATACAAAGCGCTACAGAACGTACTTTTCTAGCCAACTTAATTAGTGTGCAATCTGATTGTCCAGCCCGTGAAAAATTTGGTTATGGTGGTGATTTAAATGCAACAGCAGAGTCTTTTATCTACAATTTTGATATGCAGGACTTTTATCGAAAAACCATCTATGATTGGGTCGACGCCATGAGTGATTCTACTTTTATTGATACCGCACCTTACGTAGGATTGCAGTATTGTGGCATCAGTTGGGAGTCCGCATTTATTACTACGCAGTATCAACTTTTATTATACTACCAGGATACGGCCATTATTAAAGAACTTTATCAAATGGATTTAGAATGGATGGAAAAGGCAGCACGCATTCATCCAGAAGGATTGGTAGAGAAAGGACTTAGCGACCACGAGTCTTTAGCGCCCGTCCCGGTGGAACTGACGGGTACAACGCATTACCTACAATGTGCGCGCATGATGCAACTATTTGCCAAGATCATGAATGATGACACTCACGAAAAGGAGTTTGCACAATTGGCTCAAAAATTAGCAAGCATTGTTCACGATCAGTTTTGGGGTAAACAAGTGCCCGGACCAATCAATCGACAGACTTTATTCGCCACATTATTGTACCTTGACGTGATTCCTAAAGCAGAACAAGAACAAGCCGTTGATTCTTTAATGGCCGCTTTAGTCGCTGCTGACAATCATTTCATCACTGGTATTTTTGGTACTAAGTATATCTTGGAAGCACTTTCCAAGACCGGCCATATTCAAGAGGTGTTTGACATCGTCAATAATCGAACTTACCCAGGCTGGGGTCATATGATTGATCGAGGAGCTACCACCCTATGGGAGACCTGGAAGGAAAGTGACAATACCTTTTCGAATTGCCATCCGATGTTTGGTTCCGTGACCGAGTGGTTTTACAGATGGCTGGCCGGTATTCGACCACATCCTGATTATCCCGGTTTTGAGAAATTCATTTTAAATCCATTTGTACCGAATGGTCTAAATGAAGCATCTGCTGTCTATGAATCCCCTTACGGGAAAATTGTGGCCGAGTGGAAAAAAGAAGGACAAAGTCAGACTTTTGAAATTAGCATTCCTAGTAAAAGTATGGCTATGGTGACCATCCCAGCAAGTCAACAACAGATGGTTAGTTGCAATGATAGCAAAGGGAAAACATTTAAGCCTCAACGAATGCCAAATGGCGATGCATATTTTGAGTTGGAGGGTGGTGAATATAAGATTTTGTTGAGCCAATAATGCTTCCGGTTAAAGGTTACCACTAAGGCACTTAGCGCCTTATAAGTAATCCTTAGTGTACTATGTGTCTTAAGGGTGAACAGAATTGACAGAATTATACTTGGCTGCCTTTGGCTGACTAGGGTGGTTCAAAAAAACAAGATAATGCCCAAGAACTATTTCCTAATCTTACTTCTATTTCTAATCAACGTCTATACCGTACCACAAGAAGCTATGACCACCAACCCAACATTCCGCGTACAAGAAGTACCCAAAGGCAGGCATTTCACCAAGCTTGCGCAGCGCTATTTATTCCCCATTAAAACCCAAAGCTTTACCATCAAAGCCAGTATGGAAGGTCCGGGGCTCAATTATGATATCGGTCCAGCGGACCAGAACGATATTAACAAATTTGGTGGCTTCTACGGTAAAAAATACCGGCCACATGCTCAAAGTTCCATCCAAGGCTTTTGGAATGACCTTGAAAAAGACAAAATGGCCTGGACTTTTTACCACCATGGCATTCAAAACACAGAAGGCTATCAGGCGGTCGGTTCTGTCCCTGGTTATATCAACCTAAAGAAGGTGATCTACACCAAGCGAGGCGAAGTCCCGGATTACCACGTTTATTTTGCCAATGGCAAGGAAGTACATTTAGCAATGACTTACCAGAATGAAGTGATACGAGATACTATTTTCTTTACCAAGCCAGTAGACAACTGGATTACCTTAGGTAATCTTTACATGGGTGGTAATGTACCCGCGCAGGATTGGATAAAAGCGTATAAGGCGGTGATGGAGTATCAGCTCACAAAGGATTTGGTAGAAGGATATTGATAGAATTCCAAAATAAAGAACACCTTTAGAAGTTTAAACACTTAACACTATGCTTCGATTAGCCGCACTACTTTCTTTATGCTTCCTCTTAGGGCAACTAAACGCCCAAGCAGATTTAAAAACCGAAAACCTTTTCGTCATTACGCTTGATGGATTCCGATGGGAAGAACTATTCAACGGTGCTACCGATAGTTTGATGAACGACCCTAAAATGGTTGGAAACACCTCAGCTCTACAAAAACTATTTGCAGGGAATACTGCCGAAGAAAAACGACATAAACTGATGCCTTGGTTCTGGAGTACGCTTGCTACTTCTGGTCAATTATACGGCAACCGAGCCTACGATAACAAAGTCAATTGTAGCAATATCTTTTGGTTCTCTTATCCTGGCTATAATGAAATTCTGACGGGCTATAGTGACCCCAACATTCGCTCCAATGCTAAAGAATGGAACCAAAACGAAACGGTGCTGGAATGGCTGAATCAAAAACCTGAATACAATGGCAGAGTAGCTGCTTTCGCTTCTTGGGATGTTTTCCCTTACATCATCAACACCCAGCGTAGTGGTATTCCTGTCAATGCAGGTTTTGAAAATGCCCGGGGAAATGAATTGCCCCAACGAGAGCTCTTTTTGAATAAAATTCAAAGCTCCGTACCCAGTCCTTGGGCTACAGTTAGACTAGATGTTTTTACGCATAATTATTGTCTGGAGTACCTTAAGCGTAAGCATCCTAAAGTCGTTTACATTGCCTACGGTGAGACAGATGATTTTGCGCATGATGGGGCCTATGATCATTACCTAAAATCTGCCCATCAAACTGATCAATGGATCAAAGAATTATGGGAATACGTACAATCCGACCCCGTATACGCCGGCAAAACGACTTTCCTAATCACTACTGATCATGGCAGGGGCAATTCTCCTAAACGAGAGTGGACCGGCCATGGTAAAACCTACGAAGGTTCTAATGCAATTTGGCTAGCAGCTATCGGTCCCGACACCCCTGCTCTTGGCGAGGTCAAAACCAAAGGTCAATGGTGGCAAAATCAAATTGCAAAGACGGCTGCTGCTTTTTTAGGTTTGGATTATAATAATCAAAAAGAAGAAGTTGGTGCCATTATTCCGAAACTGTTTAAAGAATAAGGCAGTGCCTCAGATGATTCAAAAAATGCTCTATTTTCTATTTAAAAGCCAACGCTTTACCTTCATCCCTCCGTCTAGCAGGACAAAACAATCATGAAAACATACCTCGTTATCGCAATTTTAAGCCTTCTTCCAATTTTCTCTGTAGCCTGTAGCTGTATTTACGCTGGTGATTTTTGTACCATATTGCCCCTTGCCATTGAACGAGGTAGCTTAGTAGTACAAGGGTCTCCAGTGAAGACAATCGGACACGGTATGGAATTTAAAATCGATGCAGTGATCTCTGGAAGCACCAATCAAAAACGCATTACCATTTGGGGTGACCCAGGCTACTTGTGCCGGACTTATGTCACCGGTTTTGATCAAAAAGATCAATTGTTGTTGATTTTGGATCCCATTACTCAAGATCGCACCGAAAATGTCACCGGTAAAACCGAACGAAAAGGAGACTATTCCCTCTCTGGTTGTGGAGAGTTTTTTGTTTATCTAAATGGAAAATACAAAGCAGAATTGGATTGTTATGAACCTACTGACGGAAAGCCTACGCTTATATCTGCTTTCCCAAATCCTGCTATGGACTATTTCAATCTTGCCACACCAAGTGATCTTGCCATAGAAAACATTATACAAATTAATGTCTATCAGGCCAATGGACAATTGATTTATAAAAAAGGGCAATTAAACGTTCAACATAAGGAGCAAGAAAATGAAATCAAAATAATGACCCAGGGATGGACCAAAGGTATTTATTTTATTGAGGTTCAGACTTTACAAGGCCGTTGGCTGACTAAACTTGTGGTTATCTAAACAACGCCAAGGACTTTTCCAAAGTCTGGAGGACGCCCCAAATTAAAGGCAAGCCTACAAATAGCCACGCCAAAATAACTTGTAACCGTCTATTTTTTGTTTTACTCATGACTGGTGCTTTTAGATTTTTCTAATTTGAATTTTGAGGTATAATGAAACTGAGAAGCGACTGGTTTAATCAATAGATTACAAAGAAATCCTACCAGTAAAAGTCCTCCCATGATGTACATGGTAAAAGAATAGGCTTGCGCCGGAGCGATTTGTAAAGATTCGATTTGATAAGCGCGTAAATAATTGATTAACACTGGACCTAATATAGCTGCTGCAGACCAAGCCAACAACAATCGGCCATGAATGGCTCCGACTTGCATGGTCCCAAACATATCTTTTAAATAAGCAGGAATCGTCGCAAATCCACCACCGTACATACTAATGATTAAGCCAAAGCATAGAACGAAGAACAAGATACTTCCGGCATTACCAATTGAAGGAATAGAGAAATATAGCAGTGCTCCTAATAAGAAAAAGACGTTGTAAGTATTCTTACGACCAATCTTGTCCGACATGGAGGACCAAAAGAAACGCCCTAACATATTGAATAAACTCACAAGTCCTACAAATCCTCGAGCTGCTGCCACAGAAACCGCCTTTTGAGTTCCTACTGCCGTCTCGGAAAACATTTCTTGGATCATCACCGAGGCTTGCCCCAACACCCCAATCCCAGCCGTGACGTTGAGCATGAGTACACCGAATAACAAATAAAATTGTGGTGTACGTATCGCGGTATCCGCTTCTACTTGAGCGGTGGTGATCATTTTTTGCTGCCCGTTATTGGCTTTGGGATTCCAGCCTTTGGGTTTCCAGTCTTCAGCAGGAACACGCACCGTAAAGACACCAAACATCATAAACAAAAGATAAATAGCACCCATCACCAAAAAAGTCTCCGCTACGCCTACGGAAGTAGTCGATTGAAAGTTATTCATCAAAGAGACTGCCAAGGGTGAAGCAATCATAGCTCCTCCCCCAAATCCCATGATGGCCATTCCGGTTGCCATTCCAGGACGGTCCGGAAACCATTTCCTCAAGGTCAAGACC
>CAXIDD010000090.1:0-12105 GCA_964021975.1 uncultured Saprospirales bacterium
TTTTAGAACAAGTCAACCCATTTCCATTGCTTAACTTACAATATGACTTTGGCAATGGGCTATTTTTAAAAGGTGCTTACAGTCGACGCATTCAGCGGACTACCACTTTCAAAATGACTCCTTTCCCCGAAAGGGAACATTCCGAAACGCTAGAACAAGGAGATGCAGAATTGAATCCTGAGTTTGTAGATTTAATCGAAGTAGGTGCCTCTAAATCTTGGGGGGACCACAACCTTTCCGCTACGTTTTATTATCGTCATGTAGAGGACGTCATCAACCGGGTGAACACCATTTTCAATGATACCATACTCAACCGAATCTACACCAACGCTGGTGATGCTCGAGCACTCGGGCTGGAACTTGGAACCACCTTTTATCCGAATGACAATTGGCGTTTTTACCTTGGTACAAATATTTTTAATTACCGTATCCAAGGGCAGCTCTTTGAGGACGAAATTGATACAGACAATACCATTTATTCCATCAATGCGAATACGAACTATGATTTCAGCACAAGTTTTTCGGCACAATTGGCTTTTAATTACCTTTCCCGAAGGGTAACCGCTCAGGGAGAAGATTCTAGGTTCTATAACCCAAGCTTAACGTTGAGAAAAACTTTTTTGGATAATCGATTGGCCTTGACTTTGCAATGGCTGAACATAGACATGGGCTTACTCAACTCCAATGAGCAACGCATTACCACCGTTCGTGATAATTTCTTCACGACCACCAATTACATCTATGAAGTTGACATTTTAATGCTAGGTGTTAGCTACCAAATTAACCAACCTTCCAAGAAGGCCAAATTGCTAAAAAGTGAATTTGGCGACAAGGAATTTTAATGGTTCAAATTTTAAAGTGATGCAAATATGAATCGTTGAATTAATACCACCTGTTCCCTATCTAAAAGTTATTCAAACTGTTTTTTGTACTTACTTAAAAACTGCTCCAATGAGGCAGTCGTAACTTGAGGATCTGTATTGTACTTTGGACTAGACAGTCCCTTACCGGGAAATTCCTCAATATGAATAGTAGAAGTTGGGTAAGCAAAACGCACGCCCAGCTCATCCGCCAATTGAATAATAGCCATCAAAATCTGGTGTTTTGCCTTGAGTTCATCACCCCAATCTCCAACCGTAAAAAAGATATAAAACAAGATATCTAAAGAAGTGGCACTCATTTCATTTAGATGAATCTCATAATAGTCCTTACGAGTTCCTGGATGTTGTGCGACGATCTCTTTTAATCCCGCAATAAATGCATCAATCAACGCTGGGGGCGTATCATAGGTAATCGTAATAGTCGTATTGTATCTTCGATAAACCCTTAGCCCATAGTTATTTATTACCATGTCTGCTAATTTGCCATTGGGTACATAAACCAAAGAATTGGCGAATGTACGTACGCGTGTAGAACGTACTCCGACTTCCTCAACGGTGCCATCTACGTCCCCAAAATTGACCCAATCTCCTATCTGGAAAGGTTTATCTAAAAAGATCGTAAACGAGCCAAAGAGGTTTTTCAGGGTATCCTGTGCCGCTAAAGCTAAAGCTAGACCTCCAATAGAAATACCAGCAATCAGGGCAGTCACATTAATATTGAATAAACGAAGTGTTGAAATGATGGCAACCACAATTACGACTGCTTGAGCCGTCCGGGTTAGAATGGGGATCAACTGCTCATCCATTTTACTTTCCGTAGTCTTCGTAAATTGCCCTACATAGGTCATAATTACATCAATAATCCTCAGACCAATTACAGCAAACACTAGGATACTAATTAGTTTCAAAGCATTGATAATAAGGGCATTGACCTCAACGGGCATTTGTAATAAAGGAAGGAAAGTACGAAGCAGCCATACAATCAATAAGACACTAATCAGTCTGGCTAATTTACGAACCAATTGCTTAGAAACTAAGCTCGGATATAAACGGGATCGACTAATTCGTCGAACGATGGGATTTAATAATCGGGCCAATAACATATAGCCAAAACCAGCAATGAGGAAAGCGATCAATAAGCCCAACCACTGCCAAAGCATTAATCCCACTACTTTTTGCTGGCCAAATTGAGGAATCAAGTTCAATATTCGATCCGTCCCAAAAGGATAAACCTGCTTGTGTACCTTAGGGATAGCTTGAATACTCTGTTCTGAATAATACCAACGGTCTCCTACTTTTTCTAAATAAATATCTGGCAATTCATTTGGAAAAGGGGTGAAAACGGATCTATAAGAGATACTGTCAATATAATTACCATTGGTTGGTATTTTATTCAAATAAACATAGAGTCCCTCTCCATCGTAGATTTGTTTCAATTGAATAGCTAGTCGCTTTGCACGGGTAGAATCTGGAATTGTTTCGAAGACCCGAGCTGCCAGCCTAGGCTGATAAGTTTCAGGCTGCAAATAGTGCAAATGCACCAACATTGTATTGTAGGGGGATTCAAGCGTAATCGGCACCTCATCGGGTATATTCTGCGCATATCCACTAAACGTCCAGAGAAAAGTGAATAATAATGTAAAAAAAACACGATTTTGTCGTTTCATTGCTGAGTTCTTTTTGGTAGTCACTTACAAAAGTGAAATATTTACAGGGAAGTTGCTTAAAAACTTCTAGCCAAAGCAAAAATACCAGACCATACATGCAGACCAAATTATACTTTTTATTTTTTTTCTTATTAATTGGTAGTCTGACTAAGCTACAAGCCCAACTATTAGACCACGTACCGGGCGAAATATTAGTGCGGTTCCAGGATGATGTAAATCCAAATACCTGGAAGTTGTCAGCAACCATGCTGCGTGCACAAATGGCCAGCCCTGAAGTCAAGCGTTGTGTTTCGGAACATTTCAAAGTCTGGACCTTAAATTTTGATTGGCGCACCACCAATGAAAGGACACTTTTAGAAGCCATTCGACAAGACCCTCAAGTGGTAGCGGCCCAATTTAATCACTTCATTGAGCTGCGTTCTAAAACGCCTAATGACCCGCGTTACGGAGATCAGTGGTATCTTAAGAATACAGGGCAACGAAGTGGTTTTGTATCCGGACGAGATTTAGGTATGGAAGATGCTTGGGAAATCACAACTGGAGGTGTCACGCCTCAAGGAGATACCATAGTTGTTTGTGTTATTGATAATGGTCTTGACCTTCAGCATGAAGACTTTGGTGACAACCTCTGGGTCAATCATAATGAAATCCCCAATAATGGTTTGGATGATGATAATAATGGTTATGTAGATGATATACACGGATGGCACGTTGCGCGTAGTAATGATAATATTGATGATCAAAATTGGCACGGTACGATTACAGCCGGAATTATTGGCGCAAAAGGTAATAATGGTATTGGGGTCACGGGACTCAATTGGGATGTCAAATTAATGATCGTAGTAGGCGGGTTTGGGCAAGCTGTAGAATCTCGCATCATCGAAGCTTACGAGTATTGTTTGGTTCAGCGAAAGCTTTATAATGAAACCGATGGCGAAAAAGGGGCATTTGTTGTGGCTAGTAACTCAAGTTGGGGCGTAGCCAGGAGCTTTCCGGATGAATACCCACTTTGGTGTGCAGTTTATGATAGTCTTGGACAAGCTGGCGTACTCAATATTGGTGCTACGGATAATAAAAACGTAGACGTAGATGCCATAGGTGATATGCCTACTTCTTGTGAGAGTGATTTTCTTATCTCTGTGACTAACGTTGGAGGGGATGGTAAAAAAATAACAGAAGCTGGTTACGGTGCTACCTCTATAGACCTAGGGGCTTACGGTGATCAAATAACGATGACAGGGGATGGCAATACTTATACAGAAGATGGCGGCACTAGTTTTGCGGCACCGATGGTTACTGGAGCTGTTGCTTTGCTTTATTCCGCCGATTGTCCAACCTTATCGGCTCTTTATCAAGAGAACCCTCAAAATGCGGCGCTCTTGGTAAAAGATGCCCTCTTACGTAGTGTTGATTTAGAACCTTCTTTAGCCGGCCTTACCTTGACTGGAGGAAGACTAAATATCAGGAATGCCTTGGAATTAATTATAGGAGAATGTGGCGATTGTCCACCGCTATTACAAGTTGGGCCACAAAACCTGACGGATACCCAAGCAGATATTACTTGGCTTGGGAATGAATTGATACAACAAGTTGATTTTCGCTGGCGCCAATTGGGAGACACTGAATGGCAAGAGATCACTAACGCCAGTAGTCCTGTACAATTTGATAATTTATTGGCTTGTACCAGTTATGAATTCCAGTTACGTACTTTTTGCGCAGAAGACACTGTAGAATATGACAGGATTTATGCTTTTACTACAGATGGTTGTTGTGATGCACCAGAAGAGTTGAATCCAGCTTTCATTGGTCAGACCAGTATGCTTTTCAATTGGGAACCCATCCTAGCAGCTAATAGCTATAACCTAAGATATCGCCCCCTTGATGCGATGGATGAATGGAATACTGTTAACTCTCCCGTTGACAGCCGCAGTATTCAGCGACTAACGCCATGTACCACTTATGAATTTCAAGTACAATCTGAATGTACAGGTGAAGATTCTCCCTACAGCGATCCCTTAATATTGACCACAATGGGCTGTGGGGCCTGTATTGATATAGATTATTGCACACCAAGCGACCTGACTCCTAGCAATTCTGAATCAGAGTGGATTGCAGGAGTGTCTTTTCATACCATGGTCAACAATAGTGAAAGTGGACAAGGTTATAGTGATTTTACCAATGTAGAATCGCCAACCCTAGGTCAAGGGAATAGTTATCAGATGATTTTAACCCCAGGGTTTTCAGGTTTTGGCTTTGATGAATACTTTAAAGTATGGATTGATTACGATCAGGATGGCTTTTTTTCATCAAGAGATGTCGTTTATGATACTGAAAACGTTGGAAACGCCGTTGTTGATACAATGATTACTATTCCAGAAGACGCCATGCTTGGTAAAACCCGGATGCGAGTTATCATGAAATTCAATGTAGAACCATCATCTTGTGTTTCTACATCTAGTGATTTTTTTGGGGAAGTTGAGGACTATTGTATAACCATTACCTCTGCCGTTGGAGTAGAAAATACACTTGCACAAAATACACAAATGACGCTTTTCCCTAATCCAACTAAAGAAAGTTTCTTTGTCAAACTACGTTCTAATGAAACTTTACAGGCTGGATATATAGAAGCGCTAGACCTCCAAGGAAAAGTCATTTGGAGAAAAGTACAACCCAAACTTCCAAAAGGGAAAATTCAACTAGAAATTCCAAGTCAAGATTGGTCGGCTGGTGTTTATTTTATCCGGCTAAGTAATCCAGAAGGAACACTTGTGAAAAAACTGATCAAAACCCAATAATTATACCCACAGAACGAATACCATGAAATTGAAACGCCTATTGCTATTATCCGTTTTTTTACCTAATATTTTAGTTGCTCAAATCACTATTGACTCTAGTGACTTCCCTATTATTGGTGACCAAATAGTGTATCAGGTTAATAATCTTGTCAACAACTTATCACCAGGTGATACAGGTAGGGCACAGGTCTGGGATTTTCGAAGTTTCAATCGCCAAACGGCTGAACAGTTTAGTGTAGTTACACCTTCCAACGCACCTTTTATAGATACTTTTCCCTCAGCCAATTTAGTTTTTTCTTCTCGGCAAGGCTCCAGCTTTTCCTATTTCCAATTAACAGATACTGCTTTTGTAGCTTTAGGGAGTTTTATTGGTTCCGTTGGTGATGAAAACAGCCTTTTAACGGTTAACCAAAATCCAAAAACGGAGTTGGCTTTACCGGCGACCTTTGGTTCTAAATATCAGTCTATTGCCGTTAATGAGCAAAACCTGGGAGATATAGGTGGAGGAATGTTCCTACTCTTTGTTACTTCAGAGGTAAATTCCAGTGAAGTAGATGCCTATGGGACCATGCGACTCGAGCAAGGAGACTTTGAGGTCATCCGAATCAAATCTACTTTGGATAAAGTTGACTCCACTTTTTTTGAAACGAATGGTGTTCGTACATTCTTGAATGCCATTAATTCTACAGAAACAAATTACGATTGGTATGCGAAAGAGTCGAGAGGACCATTAGTCAGTTTTCAGTCCAATGCGGGAGCGGGTGGCTTTTTAGTCTCTGTCCTCGATACCGCAGCGAGTAGCTTTAGTGGCAGCCAGGGCTTAGTTGAGCCTCCTATTGCAGCATTTGACACCGTAAAAATAGGTGAAGGAAACTACATTTTTTTAGACCAATCTGATCGCCTCCCTAATACTTGGCTTTGGAATTTTGGCAATGGTAGTCTTTCCAACCTACAAAATCCACAATACCAATTTACAGATCCAGGCATTTACACCGTCTGCCTGACCGTAAGTAATCAAGCTGGATCCGATAGTACTTGCCTCACCATAGATATTCCATTTAAGGTGCCGGTTGCCTCCTTTAACTATGCCCAAACTAATAATGGCAATGTTAATTTCACCAATCTCACAGGAGGTTCCGTTAGTGAATTCTCTTGGGATTTTGGGGATGGCAATACCTCTACAGAGGAAAGCCCAACGCACCAATACCTGACCGAAGCCACGTATAATGTCTGTCTATCTGCTACTAATGTAGCTGGTAGTGATACGACCTGTCAGATGATCACTATCGATAATTTACTTCCAAACGCAGCTTTCGCTACCACCCAAAACTCGGTTGGTAATTATCAATTCACCGATAATAGTACCGGAACAGTTGATCAACGGACCTGGGATTTTGGCGATGGTACGACTTCAAGCCTCAATAATCCAGTCCACCAATTTACAATGGAAGGCTCCTTCAATGTCTGCCTAGTTGCTGAGAACCAACTAGGTAAAGATACCAGCTGCCAAACCTTGCTCGTCGAGAATCTTTTTCCGGATGCTGCTTTTACAACAACTCAAGAGGGAATTGGCCAATATACCTTTGAAGATCAAACAGCGCATAATGTCACCTCTTGGCAATGGGATTTTGGGGATGGCAACAGCTCCACCGAACAGAATCCTAATCATCAATTCGTACAGGAGGGAGATTTCAATGTCTGCCTGATTGCAGGCAATGAATTTGGCCAAGATACTACTTGCCAGTCGTTTACGATAACTAATCTATTACCCATCGCGGCATTTACCCAGGATAGCACTGGGCAAGGTCGTTTTCAGTTTTTCAACCAATCCTCTGATAACTCAACTAATTTTAGCTGGGACTTCGGGAATGATAGTACTTCTACAGAACGAAACCCAAGTTATCAATACGCGAAAGAGGGGGATTATGAAGTTTGCTTAATTGCTCAAAATGAATTTGGCCGAGATACCAGTTGCACACAGCTTAAGGTACAAAACATTGTTCCTCAGGCCGCATTCCTGGTGCTTGCACAAGAAGGAGATAGCATCAGTTTAATGGATACCAGTACCAACCTACCGAATAGTTGGAATTGGGATTTTGGCGACGGAAATAGTGCTACAACCCAAAATCCTAATCACCGGTATCAAGCATCTGGTCTATACCAAGTTTGCTTGGCCGCTAGTAATAATTTTGGTACAGATACAACCTGTCAAGAGCTAAACATTATTGTTTCAGATGTATTACAAGCAAGCATTGATCGAGAGTTAATAGTCAGTCCTAACCCATTTCAGGATTATCTTCAAATTAACTGGCAAGGTGCTATGCCTAAAACCATTTTAGTTTTTGAAATCTATAATACTCAGGGACAACAGATGGGGTTGAAACAATATCTACAGGCTAGTCAAAGCCTCCCCATTGGACATTGGCCAACGGGAAGTTATTGGCTACAAGTAAAAACTCAAAATGGGCGTTTGCTGCAAACCTTCTCCTTACTTAAACAGTAGAGTCTCTTTGGCTGGTCAAGAATTTGCTATATGGAATCGCAACACTCGTAGATTGCTTCTGTTAGTATTTCGTTAAAAGTTTGGTAAGGTGCGCGCTTTGCAGAACTATTTCGTTGTAAAACGGTATATTTAGTTATCTTTATAAGCTAAGCGTGTGCTTCAACTAGCGTTGAAAATCATGACAAGATACCTAGACTGTCCAAGGAGCTAAACTTAATATAGCTTATAGTTAATGACAGCTTTTTAAAATCAAGTGAATATGAAATTTAGAGGTCCATTATTTATTTCTGTTGTTGCATTAGCCTTTACCATTGCAGCTTTTTACCCAAAGCCTGCCCAAGAAAACCCCGAAAAAGAGTCCATCATTATGCGGACGCTACTCACTTTTGTGAATCAGCTGCATTACAACCCCAAACCTATTAATGATGATTTCTCCGCCATACTATACGATCATTATTTAGATAAAGTGGATGGAGGAAGACGCTTTTTGACACAAGAGCAAATTGACCAACTGGCTCCTTACGAACTTAAACTGGACGAAGAAATTCAATTAGGTACTTATGGCTTTTTTAATCAATCTTTAGACCTCTTAGATGAAGGTGTTAAAAAAGCAGAATCCTATTATCCCGAAATACTTGCTCAGCCTTTTGATTTCACCATAGATGAATCCCTTAAATTTATTCGAGAAGATCGTCCTTATGCTAAAAACGATGCTGAGCTTAGAGAATACTGGCGTAAATCTTTAAAGTATGAGGTATTAACTAGGGTAGCACGTCGACTGGAGAAAGAGGCCGATAAAGGAGAAGAAGCCGCTGCTAAATCCATGGAGGAGTTAGAGAAAGAAGCTCGTGAGGAGGTACAAGAATCCTGGGATAAGGTTTTCAACCAAATAGCTAAGTATACCCGTTCTAGTCGTTTGTCTATTTATTTAAATAGCATTACCCAAATTTTTGATCCACACTCTCAGTACTTTGAGCCTATTGCCAAAAAGAACTTTGACATGAGGATGACTGGAGAATACGAAGGTATTGGAGCTCGCTTGACCTTAGATGGCGATTATACTACCGTGGTTGAAGTAATGGCTGGTGGCCCTGCCTGGCGCGGCAAAGAACTACGGGAAAAGGATGCTTTCTTAAAAGTGGCCCAAGGAGATGAGGAAGAATGGCAAGATGTTGTAGGCTGGTCTACTGATGATATTATCCAGTTGATTCGTGGTAAAAAAGGTACGAAAGTCCGGTTGACGGTGCGCTCTGCAGATGGTACTGTCAAAGAGATTTCTTTCATCAGAGATAAAATAAAATTAGAGGAAACCTTCGCAAAATCTTTAATCCTAGATGGACCAAAAGAAGGCGAGCGCCTTGGCTATATTTACCTGCCAAGTTTCTACGGTGATTTTCAAAATCCAGATGGCCGTACTTCTGCCAAGGATGTAGCCAAAGAAGTTGAGAAATTGAAAGCAGAAGGAGTAGACGGTATTATGCTGGACCTAAGAAGTAACGGTGGTGGATACCTGGGCGAAGCGATTAAAATGGCTGGCCTATTTATTGAATCTGGCCCAATTGTACAGGTAAAATCACGGACTAAAGAAGCCGAGGTCTATCGGGATATGGACAAAAGAGTGCAATACGACGGTCCTCTAGCAGTTATGACCAATAACTTTAGTGCTTCTGCTTCTGAAATTGTAGCAGCTGCCCTACAAGATTATGATCGTGCGGTAATCATTGGTACAGAATCTACACATGGCAAAGGCTCCGTGCAGCGTATTTATGATATGGATCGTGTGGTACGAGGTAATGACGATATCAAACCTTTAGGAAACATCAAAGTCACCATGCAAAAGTATTACCGAATCGACGGTGGTTCTGTTCAGTTGCGTGGTGTAACGCCAGATATTGTCCTACCCGACAACTATCAGGAAATCGAGCTTGGTGAGGCGCAAGAAGACTACCCTTTACCTTGGACAGAAATTGATCCATTAGAATATAATCAGAGCACCTATGTCGTGAGTACTAAGTATATGGACAAGCTTCGGAAAAAGAGTCAAAAAAGAATTGAGGCCAATAAAAATTTCCAATTGATCAACGAAAATGCGAAACGCGTTGCCAAGAATAGAGATGATATAGAATATCCTTTAAACTTAGAGGCTTATCAAGCATTTGCCGCTCAGCGCAAAGCAGAGGCTGATCGCTTCAAAGATATTTCTGAAAAAGGTGTCGATATCAAAGCTAATAATCTAAAAGCAGACTATAACTATATACACGAGAATGAAAAAAATGAAGCACTTAACAAAGACTTTGTTAAGAGTGTTTCAAAAGATATTTACATCAAAGAAACCATTAATGTGCTCCATGATTTAATCGATATTAAAAAAGGGAAATAAGCCTTTTTTAAAAATAGATTACAAAAAATGACCTTTCCCAAATGATCCGGGAAAGGTCATTTTTTTTAGCTATGATTGTTTATCTTCGCTTTTTTGAAATGGTTTAAACCAGCAACTGTGAATTATTTAAATCTGGAAGACGTATCTAAATCTTACGGAGAGAAAGTACTTTTCGACCGGATTTCCCTACAAATTAGTAAAGGCCAAAAGGTAGCTTTAGTCGCTAAAAATGGCTCCGGTAAGTCTACTCTAATGCGCGTTATTATGGGGGAAGAACAAGCCGAAGGCGAAAATGCCAAAGTCGAAATACATCGACACATTCGAGTTGGTTTTTTAACCCAAGAACCAGACTTCTATCCACATCATACGGTAATAGAAGCTGTTTTAGATTCTGACTTACCGACTATTCAAGCCCTCAAAAACTATGAACTGGCCATGCTAACGCCAGAGGATGGTGCTCGAATGCAATCGGCTATCCAGCAAATGGACGATCTCAAAGCCTGGGATTTTGAAGCCAAAGTCAAAGAAATCTTATTCAAACTGAATATTACAGAATTGAATAAAATAGTTAAGTTTCTCTCTGGAGGACAAAAAAAACGCCTGGCTATGGCCCGCCTGATTATTAATGAACCTGAGTTCTTAATTCTCGATGAGCCCACCAACCATTTGGACCTGGACATGATCGAATGGTTGGAAGAATATCTTCAGCAGAGTAACCTTACTTTACTCATGGTTACCCACGATCGTTATTTCCTAGATCGGGTTTGTAATCAAATTGTTGAACTAGACCGTGGAGATATCTATAAGTACAGTGGTAGTTATAGCGATTTTCTACATAAGAAAGCAACTCGTCACGACCATGAAGAAGTAGAGCTAGAAAAAGCGCAAAAACTATTCAAAAAAGAATTGGAGTGGGTCAGTCGAATGCCCAAAGCACGAGGTACCAAAGCTAAATCACGTGTTTCTTCCTTTAAAGATTTAAAAGACAAACTTTCCGGTGTAAGGCTAGAAGGTGAGATGCAAATCGATATTAAAGGGCAACGAATGGGTAAAAAAATCCTAGAGTTGCAATACATCAGCAAAAGTTTTGAAGACCTTACCATTGTTAAAGACTTTGATTATAAGTTTAAAAAAGGAGAACGCGTGGGCATTGTTGGGCCCAACGGCGTCGGTAAAACCACTTTCCTTAAACTATTGACCAAAGAACTTAGACCAGATGGTGGCAAAGTTGTCGTAGGTGGTAACACCGTATTTGGCTACTATACCCAATCCGGCATGAATCTTCAAGCGGACCAAAGAGTCATTGATACGATTACAGATATTGCCGAATTTATTCCAATGGCTAAAGGCCAAAAATTGATGGCCCCCCAATTATTAGAACGATTTTTGTTTAGCCGTAAACAACAACAAGTTTATGTTTCACAACTCAGTGGTGGGGAGCGTAGGCGCCTGTATTTGCTGACCGTACTCATGCGTAATCCCAATTTCCTGATCCTTGATGAGCCCACCAATGATCTGGACATCATGACCTTGAATGTACTCGAAGATTTTTTGATGGAGTTCCCAGGTTGTGTGGTGATTGTGACGCATGATCGTTATTTTATGGATAAAATCGTTGACCATCTATTTGTTTTCACTGGAAATGATGGGGAAATTCGGGATTTTAACGGTGACTATTCGGAATATCGAGTGATGCAAAAAGAACTAGATCGTGAAAAACGCAAACAAGTAAGAGCCGACCAAGTACAAGAAAAGGCGGAAAAAGCCAAGGAAGATAAACCAGGTCTAAGCTATGAACAACGCAAACAACTCAACCGACTAGAAAAGGAAATTTCCAAACTAGAAAAATTAGTCAACGATTTTCAGGCAGCTCATCCTG
>CAXIDD010000091.1:0-12033 GCA_964021975.1 uncultured Saprospirales bacterium
GCTTCGATATTTTGGCACTCCCCCGTAGACCCCAGCATGTAATCATCCGGCACATCCATTTGCACAACAAAGTTGCCAAAAGTCAGTGCAAACTCCCCACGCCCGGTAAATTGTTTGTTCTGCCAGCCGTCCGCGTCGTTATAAACACACAACCTTGGATACCACTGGGTAATCGTGAAGATGTAATTATCTTCATCGGGGAAGTATTCATAACCACCACGGCCGCCCTGAAGCCGATTGACCCGATCGGTCAGGTAATAATACCAGTTGACTTTAAAGGTAAACGTAGCTCCTGGAGTTAGTGGCTCAGGCAATTCCACCCGCATCGTGGTTTTATTAATTTGATATTGTAGTGGCTTATCATTTTGATCTAAAACCTCTTCAATATTGTGCCCAAATTTGTCCATTTCTTCCGCGTTTCCTTTATCCAGTAAAGCCAATTGCAAAGGCGTCATGGCAGGCTGAATCTTGCTTTCTTCAAAGATGTGATTGTCGGCACCTTTAGCGTGTTGATTTTCGTCTAGCTGAAGCCAAAGGTAGCGCAGTGTATTGGGTGATTGATTGTGATAAGTAATGGTTTCTTTACCGTTCAGTCGTTGATTTTCAGTATCCAAACTAGCCTGAATATCATAGTCTGCGCGTTGTTGCCAATATTTAGGTCCCGGAGCACCATCCATGCTGCGGTAGGCATTTGGTGATGGCAGCATTGAACCTAGTTGTTCGAATTTGTTGCCGTGATTGGATTTGGTTTGGGCTTGTAGATTGCCGTTTAGAAAGAAGCAGCCCAACAAAAGGAAGAAAAAATATTTAATGCTTTGCATATACGATCTTTAGTATCTTAAAATGATTTTTAAAGATACTAATTTTGAGGTTCAATGTGAATCCATTTAGGCAAAGTAGGCTTAATGAATAGTCCTTTTTGGTAGAATAGACTAGTCCATTAAAAAAAGAGTCTAGTAGCTAATGCTACTGGACTCTTTTTCTTTATAGTGTGCACTATTACAATCTATAACCGGCGACGCGATGCATCGCTCCCCATTTTAAAACAAGACAGCAAATTTAACAAGTGGCGACGCGATGCATCGCTCCCCATTTTAAAACAAGACAGCAAATTTAACAAGTGGCGACGCGATGCATCGCGTCGCTACAGGGATATTACGGTTTAATTATTTTTCCTGCTTTTTTGGCTTTTTGCATTGGATTCAATAGTTCTTGTTGCTTGTGTGCCTTAAACACCTGGAAACGGGTAGGTACTTCCTTAACTGGCCAAGCATTATTACTTTCGTCGATATCAGCGGTTTCCTTAAATGGATCAAGAATCACTTCTTTGACCACTTTATTTTTAACAAAAACTTTGGTGATTTCATTTTCGTTTTTGCGCCAAACCTCAACTGGAATACGGTCTACTTCTTTGGTACCATCCTCGAAGGTCCACTCCAAGATCAAAGGCATAGGTAGACCACCTTTATTAACAAATTTGAGCTCGTAATAATTTAAATCCCCGTATTTTTCTTTTTTCTCTTTTGCATCAACTGTCTCCGCAAAGAACTCGATGTCTTGGGTAATTACAGAATCCTCTGTTTCCCATGGTTTATAGGTAGAATAAAAATCAATTAGATCTGGATCTTCTTCTACTGCGAACTGGATGCTGGTATCAGCTTGGTTGCGTTTTTGAGAAATCGTTTCAAAAGGTTTGGTTCTTTTGATTGGGATGGTTCTCTTAACTGGTGTTGGATCATTTTCAAGATCTACTTTATAATAATTGATTTCTTCTAAAGCAATATCAACCGGCTCAATGCCAAAGAACCATCCTCTCCAAAACCAATCTAAATCGACACCACTTGCATCTTCCATAGTTCGGAAGAAATCTGCTGGTGTTGGATGTTTAAATGCCCAACGTCTGGCATATTCTTTAAAGGCGTAGTCAAATAATTCACGGCCCATGATGGTTTCCCGTAAGATATTCAGTCCCGCAGCTGGTTTTGCGTAGGCATTGCTTCCAAACTGTACGATGTTATCACTATTGGTCATAATCGGCTCCAATCGATTTGGATTATCACGCATATAATCTGTAATCGTATTTGCTGGACCCCGACGCATTGGATAGTTGTCTGCAAATTCAGATTGGGCTAAGAATTGTACAAAAGTATTAAGTCCCTCATCGAACCAAGTCCACTGGCGCTCATCACTATTGATAATCATTGGATAGTAGTTGTGTCCTACTTCGTGAATGATTACACCGATTGCACCATATTTATTTCTTTCGGTATAGGTACCATCTTCTTCGGCGCGTCCGTAATTGAAACAGATCATCGGGTATTCCATACCATTCGAAGCTTCTACTGAAATGGCTACTGGATATGGATATGGAATGGAATACTTAGAGTATACTTTTAGGGTATGCGCAACGGCTTTAGTAGAGTACTTACTATAAATCGGGTAAGCTTCTTCTCCATAGTAGCTCATACACATCGCTCTCTTCCCATCTTCATTGAAGTGCGGCATGGCATCCCAAACAAATTTACGAGAAGCTGTCCAGGCAAAATCTCGCACCATATCTGCTTTGTAAATCCAAGTTTGACGTTCTTTGGTTTTCTTCTTTTTTACATTCTTTTTAGCTTCTGCTAAAGTGATAATTTCTATAGGCTCTTTCGCTGTTTTGGCTTGCTCCCAACGTTCTAATTGGGTTTCATTCAAAAGGCTACCATAATTCAAACATTCGCCTGTTGAACCGATGACATAGTCTTTAGGTACATCCATTTTTACGACGTAGTTCCCAAAGTTGAGTGCAAACTCCCCACGGCCGGTAAATTGCTTGTTTTGCCAACCTTCAAAGTCGCTATAAACGCACATCCTTGGGAACCATTGGGTAATGGTAAAGATGTACTCATCTTGGTCTTCGAAGTACTCGTAACCGCCCCGACCACTAAATAAATCATCATCTCGATCACTGATATAATAGTACCATTTCACTTGGAAAGTGAAGCTTTCACCCGCTTTTAGTGGCATTGGAAGCTCAATTCTCATCATGGTTTTATTGACCGTATATTTTAGTGGATCACCATTTTCATCCATGACTTCCTGAATCTTATGGCCGTATTTATCATAAACATCGGTATTAGCACTATTGAGGCTTTTTAAAGTTTCTATATCCATTACAGGAGAGATAGAGCTGGGGTCAAACACATGGTTATCGGCTCCGGCAGCATGCTGGTTTTCGTCCAACTGTAACCACAAATAACGGAGTGTATTAGGAGATCGGTTATAATAAGTCACAGTTTCGTGTCCATCTAATCTCTGATTCTCTGTATCCAAACTCGCGTTAATATCATAGTCTGCCCGCTGTTGCCAGTATTCTGGACCTGGTGCTCCATCCATACTTCTGTACTGATTGGGAGAAGGAAGCAGCTGTCCCAATTGCTCAAACTTATTGCCATGGTTTGACTTAGTTTGTGCGCTAAGCGTTCCTAAACTTAGTAGTAAAAAGAACAGAACGCCTGTAATTTGAAGCAGGGGTTGAATTCGTTTAATCTCCATTAGAATGTGTTTATCTTTTTTAAAAAATGACTCCAAAATAAAGAAAAAATAACTGAAATTTACTAGCGCCAGGTATTCGGATTGGTCTAGCTTAAGTCATAAAACTTAGGAAAGTCTACCAATGAAAGTTTTTTGATGATCAATGGGAAGGGAATCTTTACTAGTTTTTGACTAAAAGGATGGTTTTTTGAGCCTTCTCCGTCCGAATATTCAAATAATACAATCCATTGGACCATTGGCTACAATTGATGGGACCACTCACTTTTTGAGGTGAAAAGATGACTTTTCCTTGGCTATCAATCACCCACAACAAGGCTTTTTTATCTAGGCCCTCAATGATAAAAAACTCCCCCGTAGGATTTGGAGTAATAAATGTATTTTCCAAAGGATAAAGAATGGCATTGGTAGAAGAGACCAGTTCATTCCAACGGATAATAAAACTATTGAAGTCAGTAGCACCTGCATCTAGCTGCGTATTAACAAGGTCGAGTTTCCCTGAGAAATCCCCTCCTACTAATATACCTGCTGCGTCAATACTCAAATGATTGGGTAGCACACTACCCGTTGCACTTGGTAGCTCGATGAGTTGAAGACTATTGCCTGCCGTATCTAGCTGAGCGAGGTAGCCATCAAAAGCATTAGTAGCATCCAGCTGGAGTGCACCGATTTGTAGATTTTCCTGGAAGGAACCCGTTAACCACAAGAGACCATCTTGATACAGCAAATCGTTTAAAAATTGCAGTTGATCTCCACCAAATGATTGTGCCCATCGTGCATTTCCCAGGCTGTCATATTTAATTAAAAAACAATCGGCGTTCCCATCTCTACTTTGAATGCTTAAGGAATCATTTACTACCAAGACACCAATTAGACGACCTCCTATATAAACGTTTCCGTTTTCATCATGGACCATCGTGGTAGGATTTTCTTCGAAAACACCACCCGCTTTATTGACCCAGCGAAAGGCACCGTTCTGATCTAGGGAAAGAATGAACGCATCTGCATCGTTGGTATTGGCCGGAAATGTTTGTCCAAAGACCTTTAAGGTGTCATCGTAATAACCGCCTAAATAGAAATATTCATCCTGAAAAGCGGTAGCAGCAGTTATTCGGTTATTGCCCGTTTCTCCGATTGAATTGGCCCATTGTAGCTGTCCGTCTCGCTGAAATTTCGCGTAAAAAGCAGTGGATCTTGCTTCAGATTGTAGCAAAGTATCCGCAAAACGCAATTCTGAGCCATAGTAGCCACCAATTAGAATAGCATTGCTTTGGCTTAGGCTTAGATCGTAGATGTCTTTAATACTTCCGCCTGTGAAGACTTGACTCCAAATGAGTTGGCCAGACGAATCTATTTTAAGCAAAAATAAAGCCTTTGGGCTGTCCGCATCACTGTTTAATTGAAAAGTGCCGAAGTCAATATTTTCCCAAAAGGACCCAGCCAGAACGATATTGCCTTCAGAATCAATCGCGATGGCATCGATGGCATCGCCACGGAGGCTACCGCCATTTAGTATAACTTCAACCTGGCCATCTTTGTCTTGTTTAGCCACAAAAATATCTTCTTCTCCTATTGAGGAAAGTGATGTATTACCAAGCGTCAGGCTTTCCCTATAAGCTCCAGCAAAAATTAAATTTTCAGAATTTTGGGTAATGTCGGTAATGGTCTGGAGGTTTTCATTGCCTAATTGTAATAAATCCTGCCAGGACTGCCCTTTTAATTCGCTATTTGAAAAAAATAATAGCGTTAGGATAAGCCAAAGCCTGTATTTTTGCGTTAAAGTTTGCATCATTCGTTTTATAAAGTCTTTAGATTCATGACCAATATACTTGCTAAAATAAGTCTCCTCTCTTTATTAATGGTTGCGTTTGCTTGTGGAAAATCGGAATCTAATGAGTCTCCTGTCTCCTCTTTAGACCCTACACTACAAAAACTCAATCAGCAAATTCAAGCAAATCCAGCTATCCCAGAAGCTTATTTAGCTAGAGCGGAGTATTATTATGAAAACAATACTTATGAGCAAGCCATCGTCGATGCTCAAAGTGCTTTAAAAATAGATTCTACTCATCTGAACAGTTTACACCTGCTTGCGGATGTGTATTTGGACTACTTTCAGTCTAAAAAAGCGATTGAGACGCTAGAATATGCCTCCAGCCTTTATCCCAGTAACATTCAAACGCTGCTTAAAAAAAGTGAATTCCACTATATTTTAAAGCAATATGAAGCCTCCATGCAAACCATTAATGAAATTTTGCAGCAAGAACCACAAAATGCAGAAGCCTTTTTTATGTTTGGGCAGAACTTTATGGAACAAGGGGATACCGCCAGGGCGATCAACAGTTACCAAACGGCCGTAGAATATGAACCCGAACTAATTGATGCTTGGATTAAATTAGGACAACTTCAGGCAGCTATAGGAAATTCTATTGCTGGTAAATACTTTGACTCTGCTATCAGCATCGATCCGGAAAACCCTGTCGTACGCCATGCCAAAGCAGATTATTTAGCTGACCAAAACAAGCTAACAGAAGCCATTCAAGTCTACAGAGAGTTGGCTTTAATTGATCCAAATTATGACGATGCTTATTTCAACTCTGGCTTAATTTACTTGGACTTGGATTCTATCCCTCAGGCTTATAAGCAGTTTGATATTTGTATCAAAACGGCGCCATTGCACATTAGAGCCTATTATTATCGGGGATTGACGGCGGAATTTTTGGATCGTAAAGAGCAGGCCATTGCAGATTATAAACAAGCCTTAGTGCTAGCACCGGACTTTGTGGATGCTAAGGAAGGATTGTCTCGGGTATCGCGCTAAAGAACAATAATACTTGGATGCTTCAAATACAGCGTTTCTGCTTTCTGTTGGCTGAATCAGGATTTACTGAATTTTAGAATTTGCAGAATCGGGCTTTTGCAAAGAGCCATAGCTTAGGTGCTTCTTAGGTGCCTTGGGTGGTTTTAAAAATCCTACTCTACCAATAATGCCAAACCAATATACATATTAAATTAAGCCCCTAGACTTCAACTCTAAATATTTGTTAACGGTATTCACAGAGAGATCCTCGGGTTTGGTCAGAACTGCTTGAATGCCGTATTGTCGAAGCTTTTGTACCATTTGTGCTTTCTCTACCAAAAATTTTTCGGCGATGGTTTGGTGATAGATATCTTCGATGGTCTCCGTCGTTTGGTTGGCGAAGTCTCGGATTTCGGTGTTTTCAAAAAAGACGACTACCAGCAGGTGCATCCGATTGATCTTCCTGAGTACAGGCAATACTCTTTCAAGTGCATAACTACTCTCAAAATTGGTAAATAACAACATTAAGGAACGACCTGAAATAAGCTTGCGCGAAGCATAATACAGCAACTCATAATTAGCTTCCAAAAGACGCTCTTTTTCTTTATATAAGGCAGTCAAAATTTTATTGAGTTGCGTCGGCTTGCTATCTGCTTTAATTGTAGCACCAAGTTTGTCTGAAAAAGTAATCAGACCTGCCTTGTCATATTTTTGCAGCGCAATATTGGATATAACGAGGCTGGAATTAATCGCATAATCAATCAGGCTCAATTCATTAAAAGGCATACGCATCACGCGGCTTTTATCGATGATGCAATAGACCTGTTGGGCACGCTCATCTTCGTACTGGTTGACCATTAAATTATTCCGCCGGCTACTGGCTTTCCAATTGATACTCCGATAATCATCTCCACGAACGTAGTTTTTTATTTGCTCAAACTCATAACTATGTCCTATCCGCCGAATACGCTTAATGCCTTGAGCGGTAGTCGTCCGATTAAAAGCGATCAATTCCATGTTTTTCATCTGCTGAATAGAAGGATAAACGGGAACTTGCATGGGGGCCTTATTAAAAGACAAGCGACGTTCGATCAAGCCAAAATTTGACCGGATAAACAAGTGACTTTCACCAAAATCATAGGCCCCACGTTTTACTGGACGTAGCGCATATGTCAAGCGTTTTTCTGCTCCAGCGGCTAAATGAATTTCTTGTTCAAAGTCTCGAATTTGAAATTGTATCGGTAATTCATCCAATACCTTGAGGGTTAAAGGCAGGCTGCTCTTATTTTCGACAAATAGTTGAACAGAGTTTTCGTCACCTAGGTTAAATAATTTAGGAAGTACCCGTTCACAAGTCAATTGGATATTCGATCGGTAAAGTAAAAAAACATCCAAAAAGATAAACGCCAGAAAAAGCACCGCTAGCCCCTGCGCAACGATCAAGAAGGCAGGCAGCGGAAAAGCAAGCACAAAACTTAGGATGAGGCAACCTAAGACCCAGAAAAAACGATTGCTCAAATAGAGCTGTTGGAATCCTTTTAGCATCAACGTGGCACTTCAATTTTTTGTAAAATATCCTTGATAATATCTTTGGCTTCGTAGCCTTCCATTTCTCGTTCAGGTTGCAAAATAACACGATGATTCAAGACTGGATAAGCGACATACTGGATATCTTCGGGCGTCACAAAATCCCTTCCAGACATGGCAGCGACTGCTTTTGACATTTTCAAAATAGCTAAAGATGCTCTGGGGGAAGCCCCTAGGTACAAGTCTCCATTATTGCGCGTATCGTGGATGATGGTCGCGATATAATCCAAGAGGGCGTCCTCGATGTGGATTTGCTCAATTAGCGCCCGGCACTTTTTAATATCTTTAATGGAAAACACTTTTTCTACTTCCGCTTTTACACTTTGTTTAAAATCTTTTCGAAAGCGGTAAAGAATGCCTTTCTCTTCCTCTAAAGAAGGATATTCCAAGTTGATTTTTACCACAAACCGATCCAACTGAGCTTCCGGTAATTTATAAGTTCCTTCTTGCTCGATTGGATTCTGTGTAGCCATCACAAAAAAGGGAAATTCCATTGGATAAGTAGCGCCATCGACGGTAACTTGGGCTTCCTCCATAACTTCAAAAAGAGCGGCTTGCGTTTTTGCTGGTGCCCGGTTGATTTCATCAATCAGGATGACATTTGAAAAAACGGGGCCCGCATTAAAGGTAAACTCCGAGGTTTTCATATTAAAGACCGTCGTGCCAATTACATCACTGGGCATTAAATCCGGCGTAAACTGGATTCTTGAGAAGTCTACATCTAAGGTTTTTGCGATTAATTTAGCCGTCAAAGTTTTGGCAATACCAGGAACACCTTCCAATAAAACATGCCCATCGGTGAAGAAGGCAGCTAAAATAATATCAATCATTTCTTGCTGCCCAACAATCACTTTGGACAACTCTTGATGGACTTTTGCAACCGAATCCTTGATAAGACTCACATCCATTTTATTTTGCCCCCAGCGACTGAATGGTTTAGCTTGTTCCGTTGGCACTAATTCCTCTGTTGGAATTTGTTCTTCTGGTACAATTGGCTCCTCAGGCCCTTCATTTTCGTTGATTTCGTCTACTTGCATTATTTACAATTTTTATAAAACCCTTCGATCTTTTTATGAAAATCAATTAAGATTTTTTCGGAAACAAAGGAGGAAGACTTTATATTTTTATACAATAAAAGAATTGCGTCAATATCTTTTGCAGGAATTTCAGATTTTAAATTTAATTGCTGAACAAAGGTTGAATCAATTGCTTGAGTCGACAGATAATATCGTTCGCGAATAAACGCCAGAAATAGACGCATTTTGTGTAGTGCAATTTTACGGTGGTCATTTTGTAGAAAATACAAATTGCCCATCGTTTGTAGAAATTCCAAAGAGGTATTTTGATTTTTTTCTAAAACCGGAATAATCCGTTGCCGTCTTTTTGTGCGGAATAGCAAATAACAAAGCGTCATAAATAAGATCAGATACCATGCCCAAGCCAGTGCAGGCTGGCTGAGAATAAAGTCAAATGGTGTTTTCTCAGACAAACTGCGATTAGCTCTTGGATTAGGTAAATAACCGGAAAGTTTACTAGCTTCATCCCAATAAATCGGACCTTCGTGCAGATGGGAGAATACAGCAGCGACGTAGGATAAGTGTTCTTTTTCCAACATAGAAATATTGCTGAAAGCCATTGGGTTGGTATGCAGGTAAAAATGACCATCCCCATAAGGGATGCGTACAAAGTTGGTGAAATCGGTATCAAAAGTACCTAAGCGCACGAAACCCTCCTCCGCATCACAAATGAAATCATTGGGAATGTATTGCCAGTCATAATTACGTATCCGACCTTTATATTCGTATTTATAACTGGTGCTGCTATCCTGCGTAAATGTTTGGTGATTCAAATTCATCTGCACCAGCGAATCGATCCAAATATCATAGTCCTCCCAGTCCTGATATTCATTACAATCGTAATAATAGAGATAATAAGAAAGCTCTTCGGGGAGGGAACGACTGATCAAAAAGGCATTGTTGCCCTCATCTACAAAATCAAAAAGTAAATCTGCATCGAGAGAATCAATGTATTGGGAGGCCCCGATGAACAGATAATTGGCTGCTTGCTCTGATTCAAAATCTGCTAGCTGCATAATGGAGTCTTCCAGAGTGATCAGCTTTTCTCCAGGAATATAATCTTCTAATAATTCTTTAATGACACTTGTACCATATGGACCTTTATTGGTGGCTTGATAGTTCTCTACCCAACTGTATTCAGGCTGACTCCCAAATCGAATGATCAAGAAGGTGAGGATTGCTGCGAGGGTAACCAGGACAATGATATTTCTAGATCTGTTTTTCATATCTAGTTCCTAGTTTTTTGAAGTTTACCCAAAAAGGATTTAAAACCAGGTGCTATGGCAGAAAAATCAGCATGATCTAAGCCTACACCACCATAACGAATGCGGTCAAAAAGGATAACTAATTGATTAAACTCTTGAGATAATCCACTATTATTTAGCTCGTAGAAATAGATTCGATTGGTTTTTTCTTTTTTCCATTTGATTTTCTTTTGTAAAGCCAATTCCTTGAGAATTTCAAGGAAATAGAGTCGGATCGCGAGCTTGTATTCCCCTTTATTGATGGCTTCTTGTAATAAACCTTGAAGGTCATTTTCAAATAGATTTTCTTCAATATCTTCTATGGAGATGGGAAGATTTTCAACTTTTTTGGGTTTGGACTTTAGGTAACCAGCCCAGGCTGCAATACTCAAAGCGACAATGATTGCAATTAAAACAACGGCCAAAATAGTCAACGCGGTCCGTGAATTTCCAGTAGGGAGATTACCTGTTTTTCCTGCCCGCCGCTCTTTTACTTTAGGTGGTGAATAATCTAGCCCTTTGATGGCTTTCTTCCATTTGTTTTCTTTAATAGTCCTTTGCTCAAAAGTCGATTCTAAGTATTCATTTTGTGGAGAAAAACTGGCCTCTTCCTGGCCCGATAATTGGACTGCCAAAAGGAAAGTAACTAGAAAAAACAGACACGACTTAGCATCTACTAAATGTCGACTGGGGTAAATAAGTAGTTTTGTAAACAGGTCATTCAAATTAATCAGTTTCTTTATCTAGTCCACGAATACTACGTTGCTGGCCAATGGTTTTTATGCGCTGTGCCAATCCAGGCGCTTCTTGTATTTCCAGTAAGCTATGGTACAAGATTCCAAAGCCTAATCCTATTATACTCAAGATCATAAAAATCATAAACATAGAGGTTGTCACTTGTAGAATCACACTAAAAGATTCTAATTGATCTCCTTCCAAATTTGTAAACCAGCCGATGATATCAAAATACAGACTAAACAACGCAGTATCTAATAAGGAGAAAAACAAAAAGCCAATCATCAAGAAGATAAGTAGTGTAGAAAGTGCCTTACTGTACATACCGCTCAGTAAGACCAAAGACCTTTGCAAGCCAGTAAAACTTGGTCGTCGCTCAGCAATGACCGTATAAATCCAGAGTAAAGGAATGACGGCCCCAAAAATGAATAAAAACAAAGTATACCATTCATTCGTCCATAATATACTTACTAGAATAGCTACTCCAGGCAAAGTTTTTAACCAGACCAAAAGAAATGGTGTTGACTTTTCTTCTGGGTGTGCCGCTTTTGCTACAATTCTAAACACGACCGATAGGAAGGCACCAAATATTAATATATTGATGAAAGGTAAAAAATCTAACCGCTTATTTATAAAAAAAGTATTGATTCTGGATATAGTCCCCATGAAATCTGCGGGAAAATAAAACAGTTCGTAGGCTGGCCGGCTACTTAGATTAAAAATCAACGAACTGTAAAGTAAGGAGCAAGCCAGAGCTGCCCAAAATATGGGTCGCCAATGACTCCGAAAAAGCAAAAAGGATTCACTAAAAATTTGACCCCTAGTTTTAATTTCTTGAAAGTCAATTTGCTGTTTAGGTTTAGGCGTATTTTGATAATTCCCTTTAACCAATTCACTTAGGTTCCTGGCCTGCATTCTAGGGAAAATACCAAAGTAAAAAATAACAAAGGCCAGGCAGCCTAAAATAAATAAAAGTCGAATGCTATCTGGTGTGTCTGTCTGCCGAGTTAAATAACCTTCAATAAAGCCTGCAATCACAAAAATAGGAGCAATACCCAGC
>CAXIDD010000092.1:0-12030 GCA_964021975.1 uncultured Saprospirales bacterium
TTTTCACTCATCATCAAAATGAGCGCGCTTGGTATTGGATGCAACACATTATGAAAAACCTTCAGCAAGACCACGCTTATCAAAAAGCGACCGGTAGAAACGGAGATTACCCGGAAGTGTCTTATGTTTTATTGCAAAATATAGTACAAGACCTGCTAGGTTTGGCTCCAAATGCTGTAGACAATAGCTTATCTACTTTTTCTCATCTAATGGTTTCTGTTAAACACCAAGCGGATCATACTACCAGCGTACATTATCAAAGTGGACAAGGGATTTTAAGCTGGGAAGCTAAATTTTCAGGCCATCATGCGGCCCTTTTTGTAAATGGTAAAAAACAGCCTGCACAGTTAATGGAGCAGGAAGGTATTTTGTATACCAGCTGTACCCTTAAGCTAAATCCTGGAGAAGTGCTTACGGTAAGTACGGCACGTCAGCTTACCAAAGTTTCCAATGATAGTCTAAGTTTATAACGATAGTTGAAGTTTATAAACTTCGACTAAGCCCCCAAAGCATTCTCCCAATCCCTAATCAAATCTTCCACGGCTTCTAAACCCACCGAAATGCGCAATAAATTATCCGGGGTAGCACTTTCTGGACCTTCGACGGATTTGCGGTGTTCTACCAGACTTTCCACGGCACCGAGGCTGGTAGCGGTAGTAAATAACTGTAAAGCATTACTAATGGCAATGGCTCGCTCGGCATCTCCTTTGATCAAAACGGAAAGCATCGCTCCAAAGCCATTGGGCATCTGAGCCTGAGCAATGTCATGTTGTGGATGGCTTGTTAGACCAGGATACAAAACGTGCTCAATGGCTGAATTCCCTTCTAGGTAGGTAGCTAATTTCATGGCGGTCTGACTCTGGGTCAAAACCCTTACTGATAAAGTTTGAATGCCTCGACTGACTAACCAGCAGTCAAATGGAGCCGGTACGCCACCAGCAAGAGATTGCATCCTCCGGACACGCTCCGAATAATCAGATGTTTCTTTGAAAACTACTGCGCCACCTAAAACATCGCTATGTCCTCCGAAATACTTGGTGGTAGAATGCATGACGATATCAGCGCCCAATTGGAGTGGCTGCATCAAAACTGGAGAAGGCCAGGTATTGTCTACCGCCAGCAAACAATTATGGGCTTTTGCCAATTTAGAAACCGCTGCGATATCCGTTAATTTAAGCTGCGGATTGGAAGGAGTTTCTGCCCAAATCAATGCAGTATTTTCTTGAATGGCCTTTTCAATTTGCTCTAGGTCCGACATGTCTACTAGACTTATTTCTAGGCCCCATGGAATAAAAACTTCCTTTAATAAAGCATAGATGTTATAATAGATATCATCTGGAATGAGTACGTGATCTCCGGGGCGCAAACCTTGGAAAATGGCATGAATAGCTGCCATGCCACTTGCAAAACAGTAGGCTGCTACTCCTTGCTCTAAATCGGCAATAGTTTGCTCTAATAGCAATCGATTAGGGTTTTCAACACGACTGTAGATAAAGTCATGGTTGTAGCTCCCGTCAGTATTACGTTCATAGGTAGTAGACAAATAGATGGGGGTAGTCACTGGATGAGCATCCTTAAAGCGGTGTTGAGTAGCTCGTACGGCACGCGTAGAAAATTTTAGGGAATCAGACATGATTTTGCGCTTGTTTTAAAGTTATAAGTTTAAGGGTGTAGGCGTTTATTTCTTGTAAATTAAGTTTGGGAAAGGCAAAATACACTTTCATTATAGAAGAACACTTTCTTTACGTAAATTAGTGATTCAACTAATTAAATTTTATGCGCACTTACGCTCTTTTATTACTTTCCATCTTCTTATTTACAAATTCTTGCACCAATTCTGAGCAACAATCTCAAATGGATTATCGCATAGGTGCTTTTGGTGCATTCAGTGAAGCTGTCGCTGCAGGAGCCAAAGAAGTCGCACTTAGCGAACCTATGAGTACCGAGGAAATGGATGAATTTCTAGTTGAGGCTGAAAAAATCGCTAATTATTATGAGGTATCCATCTTTCGAGAAAGTGATTTTATGCCATCTGATTTGTTCCCGGAAGATGTAGCTGCCAATAAAGAAGTGTTGTTGATTTATCAGGGCCAAGGTCTAGCTAAATATCAAGCTTTGAAAGCAGACCGTGAAGCCTTAGTGAAAGCAGGAGCTTACCAAGGCGTAAACCGAACCCAAATAGCACGCCGTTTCGGCCGATTGCTTGGCTATTCACCAAGAGGAATCAATGAATTATTGTCGGCACAAACGGATTTTCGGACAATGTACGACTTTGGGGTAGAAGCGAGTAATACCTTTTTATACTATAAAGATTTAGCTGCTGCTACTCAATTCTATCAGAATATTTTGGGCCTAGAATTACTAGCAGACTACGGGATGGCCACCACCTTTAGGATATCTGCTGAATCTTACCTCATACTGGTAGATGCTGCCGAAGGTATGCACACTGCCGATGAACCCAAGACCGTAGCCCTAGCACTTTTGACGGATCAATTAGAAGCTTGGTGGAATTACCTCAATGAGCAAAATGTCTCCGTAAAATATTCTTACAAAACCAAAGAAGGCGGTCCCCACGATGGTTTCGTAATGATCGATCCAGAAGGCTATCTACTAGAATTTGAATTGTTTAAGCAGCATCCAGAAAATGAAGGATTCATGCCTTATCTAGATCAAGCGGAGCATTTTACGACGCCAGCTGCCAGCTCCAAAGTCCCCGAAGGACTAGGTTTTAAAGCGAGTATCACTTGGTTGTATTACCAAGATATGTTGGAAATGCAACAGTTCTACGAAGAAGTTTTAGGCTTAGAGTTGGTCGCTGACCAAGGGTGGACTAAAATTTATGGCGTTTCCAATACTGGCTTTATTGGTTTGGTAGATGAGCGGAGAGGAATGCACGATTTTACCAAGGATAAGGCCGTGACGGTTTCTTTCTTACTCAAAGACTTAAGGACTTGGTACGATTATGTCAAAGAAAACCAAGTCTTCGAACTCCGTACTGGTGAATGGGAAACTGGTCCAGAATCTCGCTATAATGCCTTCGTTGGCTACGATCCCCAGGGTTATTTCATGGAGTTTGATCAATTTTTAGAACATCCTGACAACAAAAAGCTACTAGAAGCATTGAAATGATGTAATTCAACCATTAATCAATTCAACAATTGAGTACTATGAAGCTTAAAATTCGTTCTGCCTGGATTTTCACAATAATGCTTTTGGGTTTAGTTTTGGTTATGCTTTTCCCCACACCCAACTTTATCGCATTTGGTATCATCTTCTTGCCTGCCTTATTAATTGCCCAAGTCATATTGGTTCTGCAAGAAGATACCGCCTCTGAAAGTGATAAAACCTTTGATGATTGGTATGAGCATGAGTAGTTAGCCTACACCCAACCCCGCTCCTCCAACAACTCCTCTGCAGCTTGAATCGCCTCCGGCAGTAATCTAGCATTCAAAGTGATGGCAGCGAGTTCGGACAATTCTTTTTTGGCGAAACGATTCTTGAAACTATTGATTCTGCTACGGCCGATGGCTTGAACTTCTTGCTCGGGAAGCTCTTGTTGGAAAGTACCTTTAAAAAAGGCGGAGAGCTGGGGTTTATTGACATAATAATGCATAAAACCTACCACGATTAACATTAAATCGAAGCGGAAGGAGCCTAAGCTAATCGTATATTGTACAGGAAAAAAGGTGATCCATCCAAGAAAACTCAACAAAATCAAAACCAGTGTAGTGCGGACACCCCGCTGAAAATTCGTATAGCTGATTGTCGTGGTCAGAAAGAGTAAGACAACTCCTACGATGACTTTCCAGTCTAAAGGGCCATTATCGGCAATACACGCAATCATTCCGGCCCATAGAAAAAGGATGGTCGACCAATTCATTAGTCTTGGGCCGGAGCGTTTTGCTCGTGTTTTGTCTAGACTCTCTTTAAATCTTTGTTGTTTCACAAAGGGTCATGTTTAGTTATGCCCTTTAAAATAACTAAACTTTTTAAAGAAATGAAATTGATTTAGTAAACCCCACACTTTTAGCTCAATCATTTTTCATCCTGATTTCCACCAACGGAGGGGCCAATTATGGAGGCTGGTTTTTTAAATGAAGATTTATAATTTCTAAAGACTCCATCATAATTGCTACCCATATAAGCACCCCAACGCACGCCTTGAGCCGAAATCTTTGTTGTTAATCGTTCTACGGTAAGGCCGTTAAAGGCGTGGTAATATCGCTTGTCTGTACCGTGACAGAAAAGGATGTCTAAATAGCCATCGTTTTCTAAGTCGCCAATCCAGGGTGTAGAGGCAATATTTCCGCCAGGTACATTTAAACCCAATTCGAGCGCCTTTCCTGTTTTGAAGTCAATGAGCATGGGCATGGTATAAAAGCTAGCACTTAAATCTTCTTCCTGTACTTGGTAGGTGACCAGTAGTAAAGCTTCATCTATTCCATCTTGATTGACATCTAAAACCACGGGCGTACTCGTTTGGTAAAAACCCAGGTTTTCTTCGAATTGAATTTGTCCGCTGGCACCATCAACCATGAATTGTTTGCACCATTTTAAATCAGGCCAAACGCCTTCCGCATAAGAGACAAAGAAGTCGGGAGTGGCGTCGGAATTAAAGTAGCCAATTGCAATGGAAGAATAAGCTTCCGTATTGGGCATTTTGGCTTCCCAGATTGCCTGGTAAGTAATGCCATCAAAAGCCAATAATCGACCGTCTACTGCATTCGCCACAATATCTGCGGTACCATCTTGATTGATGTCTACCCAGACCGGTGGTCCTATGAAGCCCTTATCTTTGCTGCTGGCTAATTTAGTAGCTTTAGAAAGATCACCTTGGAGTACTTCCTGTAGGGTAGCGACATATAGTGCTCCTCCGATCGTCTCTCCACCAGATCCGAAGATGATTTTTTGTTTGCCATCTTTGGTAGCCATGACTGCAACAGACATATAGGTCTCGCGGCCATCTGGCATTGCTGCCTCAGCCAGGATTTGACCATTTTGGCTACTGATCACCATTAAATAGCCAGTTGGCCGTTTAGGGTCATAGGGTTTGGCCAGTACATCACCGCCATTGGAAATAAGGATATCTTCGAGGCCGTCGCCATCTTGGTCTGGTATCCATTGTGGATTATAGAAGTTAAAGTATTTGCGTTTTTGCTTTTTACGCTTGGCTACAATTGTTCGGAAAGACCAAAGTTCTTCGCCATTTTTACCATTCAATGCTTTTAACTCGGCCGTCCGCCCACCAATTAGGACATCCTCCGTACCATCTCCGTTGAGGTCTTTAATAGCCGCGGAAGCAAAAACTTGATCATCAGCGGAGCCCGTCCAGAGTAAAGTGCCATCGCTTCCATCTATAGCCACCACAGCCGAATCACAATGCAAGAACTCTTCTCTACCAGCACCTAGGATAATATCCTGTACGCCATCTCCATTCAAATCTGCTGTTCTGGGAGAAGAGAAAGTTCCTAAACCAGGCAGGGATTTGCTCCAGGGACTTTGAGCTTGACTCGTATTTTGATTTAAAAAGAAGAAACAGGTAAGAACCAAGAAAATAGTGCGTAACGAAGATCGGTTGTAGGACTTCATTTGGTTTTGTGATTTAGTTTACAATGCTACTATTGGCAAAGGCCAAACAGTCGTTTTTACGGTTTTGTTTTAGAAGGTAATTCCATATCCATTTTTGTAAGGGCTAATCGTCGGCTTAGATGACGCATTCGTCCTTCTTTTCTCAGTTACAGCAGTTAATTACTATCTTTAGCTACAATTAGAATTCAAATAATCAACCAATATGAAGATTAAACTTTTCTTATTATTACTGGTATCCTGCTTGGTACTGCCTGCTAAGACTTGGGCACAGCAAGATTACCGTAACTTTAATACCTTAACACGCGACTTAAGTGCACTGGCGAGCCGCCACAGCGCGAATACAGATTTAAAATCATTAGCTAAAACACCTGGGAATAAGGATATTTGGGCCTTGACACTTTATAGTGGCCAAGCGCAAGATAAACCAGCCGTAGCCATTGTCGGTGGGGTAGATGGCAGCCATGTTTTAGGGGTCGAAATGACCGCAAGATTGGCTGAAAAAATCTTGACCGACCATAAAGATTTATTAGAAAAAACAACTTTCTATATTTTCCCAAACATGAGTCCAGATGCCACTGAGCAATACTTCAATGCCTTGAAGTACGAAAGAAGAGGGAATGGAGCCAATACCGATGATGATCGGGACGGGGACTTCGGTGAAGATGGTTTTGAGGATCTCAATAAAGATAAACGTATCACTATGATGCGCATCGAAGATCCTACGGGTGATTATAGAATGCTAGAAGAAGACCCGCGGATTATGGTGAAAGCCAACCCCGCAAAAGGAGAAGTGGGTACCCATAAATTGTTGACCGAGGGCATGGACAATGACAAAGATGGTCACTTCAATGAAGATGGCGAAGGTGGCGTCATTTTTAATAAAAACTTAAGCTATAACTTCCCTTATTTTAAGCCAGGCGCAGGCGAGCATCCGGTTTCTCAAAAAGAATCCCGGGCCTTACTTGACTTTCTTTATGCACAGCCGAATATATATAGCATCCTAACTTTTGGTCCAGCTAATAACTTGACTAAACCAATGAAGTACAATGCTTCTGGAGCCAATAAAAGAGTAGTGACCAGTATCCTAAAAGGGGATGCTAAACTCAATGAATTGCTGTCTGAGACTTATAATAAAATTGTATCTCCTAAAAATGCGCCAGCATCTGTAACTGAGGGCGGTGGCTTCTTTGAATGGTCTTATTTTCATTTTGGAAAACTAGCAATGAGTACACCAGGATGGTGGGCACCAATGCCCGCTAAAGATACGACCCAAAAGGAAACTAAAAATGCAGCATTAAACTTTCTGCGGTGGGCTGAGCAAAACGATGTGAATGATGTTTTTGTTGATTGGAAAGAAGTCAAACATCCAGATTTCCCTAATCAAAAAGTAGAAGTTGGGGGGATGGTGCCATTCAAACAGATGAATCCACCTTACACAATGGTCGAAGAAGCCGTTAATAAGCATAGTGAATTCTTGGCGGCGTTTTTAAAAATGCAAGCGGCTGTAAAGTTTGAAAACCTTAAAACGGAAAGTTTAGGAGATGGAATGAACCGGATTACGGTTGATTTACACAATCCTGGATTGTTGCCTACCCATACCGAAATGGGAGACCGTTCTCGGTGGATGCGTCAAATTAATGTTGACTTAAAGCTGGCCAATAATCAAAAGATTGTTTCCGGCAGAGGACATCAGCTGATTAATGTGATTCCACAAGATGGAACGGTACAATTAACGTGGTTGGTACAAGGAAAAGGCAGTGTTGAATTGACTGCTGGCGCTCCACACGTAGGTACAGAAACCATTCGTATTAAACTTTAAACTTAGTAGCAATGAAATCATTGATCAATATAAAATTAGCACTTTTCATTTTTCTTTTTGTCCCTTTGCTGATGCAAGGGCAAGATGTATCGGATATTTTTCGCGCTGCGGGGACTCCACATGATACTAAAGTCAGTATTGCTTTTAATCGATACTACAATTCGGAAGCACTGGCCGAGCTAAGTAAAAAAATTGCAGATGCGCATCCAGATTTAGTCAAAAGACAATCTATCGGAAAATCTTTTCAAGGCCGAGATATCTGGATGTTGGCGATTACCGATTATTCTACTGGTGATGCAGATCGCAAACCAGGGTTTTATGTAGATGGTAATATTCACTCCAATGAGGTACAAGGAGCCGAGATTTGTATCTATACAGCTTGGTACCTCACGGAAGGTTTTAAGGACATTGAATACGTTAAGCAGATGATGAAAGATCGCATCTTCTACATCGTACCGACGATCAATCCGGATGCTCGTAATAATTACTTTGAAGAAGCAAACACAGGAAGTAGTCCGCGTTCAGGTATGATCCCCTTGGATGATGATAATGACGGTAAAGCCGACGAAGATGGTCTAGATGATTTAGACGGAGATGGCTCGGTTACACAGATGCGTCGTAAAAGCGATCATGGTAACTTTATCCTTGATCCTCAGGATCCTCGTAAGATGATTCAGATTGGACCAGATGATATCGTGACAGCACAACGCTATGAGTTTTTAGGTTCCGAAGGAATTGATAATGATGGAGATGGACGGATCAATGAAGACCGTCCCGGGTTTTATGATCCCAACCGGGATTGGGGTTGGAAATGGCAGCCAGATTATATCCAAAGAGGTGCTTTAAGGTATCCTTTTTCAGCACCAGAAACCAGAGCGGTTTCTGACTTTGTAAAAGCACACCCTAATATTGCGGGGGCACAAAGTTACCACAACTCTGGAGGTATGATCTTACGTGGGCCCGGAGCTGCGGAAGACATTGGCACCTATAATCGAGCAGACATCCGCATCTACGATGCTATCGGTAACAAAGGACAGGAAATGATGCCAGGTTATCGTTATTTGACAGTATACAAAGACTTGTATTCTGTTTTTGGTGGAGAGTTGGATTGGTTCTATGGAGGTCGTGGGATTTACACTTTTACCAATGAGTTGTTTACCGGCTATGCTTATTATAAAAATAATGAAAACAGATCAGAGACTCGATACAAAGCAGAGAAAGACCTTTTATTAGGTGATGCCTTTACGCCTTGGGCACCCTACAAACATCCTACTTATGGGGATATTGAAATTGGTGGTTTTAAAAAGAATTTTGGTCGTGCGACGCCTGGATTCTTATTAGAGGAAGAGTGCCATCGAAACATGGTATTTACCTTTTACCACGCCTTCCACATGCCTCATTTATCTGTTGCTAAAATTAATGTAAAACCCTTGTAATCAAAAATGATCGATTGATGCCTACTCATGCCAGTCAAGATTTGAAATATAAGATTGAAAGACCAGATTATATTTCCATCAGTGGAGGTAAAGTGATCGCGGGAATGACTGTACAAAATGAAGACTTCAATGTGACGACTGAGCAAAAAGTGAATCCACAAAAATTGAAAGTCGCCAACATTCCGGGCAACAGTATTGTGAAAGTACGTTGGATTGTCAAAGGTGGAGATAAATACACTGTGACTGTAGATAGTGCTAAAGGAGGCCTAGTGTCAATGACAAAATAGGTGAAGATTAGAACTGAAAAATAGGATAGCCCTTGTAGCAGTTTGTTGCAAGGGTTATCTCATTTAAAAGAAAGTAAATATCACAAGTTTTAAATATTTTACTTACTTTTCGTTGTACCCAATAGTCAACTTAAAAAATGAATCAAACAACCCAGTCCACTCAACCTACTAAACTTTTCGGTACTTTCGGTGGCGTATTTACGCCCACTTTATTAACCATTCTTGGGGTAATCATGTACCTGCGTTTGGGGTGGGTAGTTGGTAATGCAGGATTACTAGGTGCTTGGCTGATCATTATTATCTCTTTCCTAATCACCTTGACAACGGCGCTTTCGATGTCTTCGATTACAACCAAGATCCGGATCGGAGCGGGTGGGGCTTATGCCATTATATCTCAGTCATTGGGTTTGGAAGTTGGGGGTAGTCTGGGGATACCACGGTACGTTTCGCAGGGACTGGCGGTGACCATGTATATTTTTGGTTTTCGGGAAGGTTGGCTGTTTATCTTTCCGGAGCATCCGGCTTTTTTAGTTGACCTGATTGTATTTTCGGTCATTTATGGAATTGCTTACATCAGTGCGGATTTAGCCATTCGGACCCAGTTTCTGATCATGGGCGTGATTGTGGCTTCTTTGATTGTGATTGTATTGGCTGCATTTAATGGCGGAATGGTGGAGTCTACAGTAGATGTCTTGACTTGGGGAACCTTTGAAGGATCTCCTGAAAATAACTTTTCTGGTACGAATTTCTGGTTGGTTTTTGCGGTCTTTTTTCCGGCAGCAACTGGGATTATGGCCGGCGCAAATATGTCGGGCGAGTTAAAGAACCCACGGAGGAGTATTCCCATTGGCACCTTATGGGCCATCGGTGTAAGTTTTGTGGTTTATATGGCTTTGGCTTATTGGATCGCACGTTCGGCAAGCCAAGAAGAGTTGTTGAGCAACTATAATGTAATGATGGATAAGTCCTTCTTTCCTCCGCTAGTGATCGCGGGAGTATTAGGCGCTACTTTCTCTTCGGCCCTGGCATCAATGGTTGGCTCTTCCAGAATTCTGTACGCGATGGGGACGCATGGTATCCTCCCAGGCAGCAAATGGCTGGGACAAATGAATAAAACTGGGCAACCTCGGAATTCGATGATTGTGACGGGTATATTGGTTTTCCTTTCTATGTTGCTTCGGGATTTAAATGCGATCGCACCTTTGGTGACGCTTTTCTTTTTGATCACTTATACCATGCTCAACGTAGTAATCATCATTGAGCAAAATTTAGGATTAATCAGCTTTCGCCCGCTTTTTTCAGTACCTCGCTGGGTGCCGTGGCTAGGTCTTTTGACTTCTGTCTTGGCGATGTTTATTATTAACCCAATACTTAGTTTGATTTCCATCTTTGTAGTAGTATTTGTGTATGGTATCTTGACGCAACGTAAGTTAATTACCCCTTTTGAAGATGTCCGAAGTGGTCTGTTTGTCTCCTTTGCGGAATGGGCGGCCAAGAAAACCTCTCGGGATAATTTAAAACAAGAACGAGCCTGGAAACCGAAGTTGTTGGTACCAGTGAGCGATCCGAGGACCATTAAAGGCGTATTTTCCTTTCTCGAAAATGTCGCTTCTCCAAAAGGTTCTATCAAATTGTTGGGGATCAGTGGTGCCGAAGATCCCACCATTTTAGGAAAAGAGGTAAAAAAACTCTCCAAAGCATTTCAACAAAGAGGAGTGTTCTCTTCTTGGGCCGTAATACAAACGACCCATTTTGCTCAGGGTGTGAATTTTGCCAATCAAGCCTTCCAAGGATCTTTTTTTAAACCGAACATCGTTTTCCTAGATATGTTAGATCGGGTTAACCACGAAACCGATTTCATGGAAATCATCCAAGAATCTGCTCGCTTGAAATTAGGCCTGATGGTCTATTGTCCGCACCTTAAATCCGGTTTAGGCCAACGACAAATGATCAATGTATGGATCCGGAATCGCAGCCCAGAATGGAACATTTCCTGGGACATTGGCAACTTGGATTTATCTATTCTAAGTGCCTATAAACTCAAGCGGAATTGGAAGGCTAAAATTAGATTAGTAACAGTGGTAGAAAATGCAGAACAAGAAGCAGAGGCGGCTCAATTTATGTCGCAATTAATGGATTTAGCTAGGCTTCCAGAAACGGAAATAGTCATCCATCAGGGGTCTTTTACGCAATACATCAAAAAGGCTCCGGAAGCAGATCTAAATATCTTCGGTTTGGTACCTGAGCCTGATTTCGAATTTATGGAACGGATGGTAAATGACACCCAGACTACTTGTTTGTTTGTGCGGGATTCTGGGCAGGAGAATGTGCTGGCTTAGGAGTAAAGCCTACTTTTTACTTTAAAAATGAACTTTTGTACTTGGTTCTTCCTTGAATACGGTGATCTTTGGCTCGAAATAGAGCGGGTTTTTGAAAAAAACTTTACTTTACACCATTCTTTTTGATTGCTTTAATTCATCCAATTGCAACCACTAGTCATACGTACCTTACGTTTTGTACCATTAATAATCCTGGGTGCGATTTGTTATTTGTGTCCATCGGGTTTTACCTATGGACAAGGATTACAGTTTGATCGGTACACGATGGAAGAGGGGCTTTCTAATCCGGGGACGTTCTTTAGGGAAACCATGCTACAAGATCAAAATGGCTTTATCTGGATTTCTACGCTAAATGGACTCAACCGTTTTGATGGACGGATTTTCAAAACCTATTATTTTGATGGAAATCAGCAACAAGGTTTACCTTCTAATCTTTTGGCAGGTATAGCAGAAGCCGCAGATGGTAGCATTTGGATTGGTACATCTACTGGTATTAGCATATATGATCCTAAAAAGGATACCTTTTCCAGTCTACGGCATGATTTCCAAGATCCGACGGC
>CAXIDD010000093.1:0-11999 GCA_964021975.1 uncultured Saprospirales bacterium
ATTGGAAAAGAGCCACTAAAGAAGGCGCCATCGCCGCAATGATTGGAGGCTTATTGATGACAGCTATTTGGAAGCTCTTTGGATCCACTGGTTTAGACCCAGTACTTCCAGGCTTTTTATTTTCCGGATTCTTGTTGATTGTAGTGAGCTTGGCGACTGCTCCACCACCTGAACGAGCCATTGTACCTTATTTTTCAGATTAGAAAGAGCACTTTGCAAAGAAGCTATGCGTAACTTTTATGTGGGTGTACAGATGTTGGGAGGATTACAAGAATAGCAAAACCAACAATCATACTGCTAAACCTGTCTACTGCAGGTAGATTCAAATAGCTCCTAAGACGGAAATTAATTGATTAGGAGATACAATTGGAATTGTAGAAAAAACGAAAGCACAACAACTTACATAAAACCACAGCTCCAATTCGATAACTACACTTAGTAAACTGGATCGTCAAAGACTATAAAAAATATCGGTTGTATTTTTAAAAAAATCATATGAAAATTTCAAGATTTGAACTTGACTCCATTGAAATAGAATTAATAGCCAAAGCTATTTGGACTAAACAGGAGAATGATTACATCAATAAGACAGATGATATGATCATAATTGCTGCTGAAAAATATAAATTCCGCACGAATTCTGCTCAACTTAATATGATTGTTGTAAAAAAAGATGGTCCAAAGTCACACATTGATATAATCGGAGCTGCTGGTGGTATTGGGATTTTCAACATTAACTTTGGTGCAGAATCGAATTTTATTTATGAATGCGTTCGGTTATTAAAAGCTTATTGTTCGCAAAATGGAATTAATTTAAAGGAAAAGGACGGAATAAACGATTAGTAAAGTTATAAAACCCAGCGATCAGCATCAGAGTAGTTTTCTTATAGATAATCAATCTTATTTTTGTAGTTTAATAGATCTTAAGTTGAAGCGCAAATTAATTACTAAGCTATGATGACATCTTATTCCATTATACTTTGTTGCGTACTCGCCTTAATAGCTAGGCTATTAGGCTCCGCCGCGCCTCGTCTAAGGAAATAATCTGTTCGTTCATAGATGATCAGTATTTTTTGCCCCTACTTATTCTAACAAACAACATGCAATGAAGACACTAAAAACTTGTTTGGTGGCAATCCTTATCATTACCTCCATGTCTTGTACAAACCAGGAAGCCGCAAACCACAAAGATGAATGGCGTAGTTTATTTAATGGTAAAAACCTGAATGGATGGATCGCTAAATTCCATCATCATGAATTAGGTGATAATTATGCCAATACTTTTAGGGTAGATAATGGTACAATTCAGGTTAATTATGATGACTATACCACCTTTGATGAGCGATATGGACACTTGTTTTATGAAGAGCCCTTCTCTTCCTATCACTTGAAATTTGAATACAAATTTACAGACCAATGGCAAACAGATGCTCCCTCTTATACCTATAGAAACAGTGGAATAATGTTCCACGCTCAAGACCCTAAAACGATACTAAAAGAGCAAGACTGGCCGATCTCCGTTGAATATCAAATGCTGGCCGAGGAAGTTGAAGGCGAGCCTCGTCCCACTGGAAATATGTGCTCTCCAGGTACGGATGTTGTGTTTAATAATGAAATAGATGCGCGTCATTGTATTAGGTCCTCCTCGAAAACCTATCCATGGCAGGAGTGGATACAAGGAGAACTTATTGTTTACAGAGACTCCCTTATTATACATAAAGTAAATGGTGAAAAAGTGTTGGCATACACCAAACCACAAATAGGTGGTGGTGTAGCCAATGGTTATGATCCGATACATAAAATTGATGGTACTCCCCTGACTAGTGGATATATTGGCCTACAGGCAGAAGGTCAAGGTATCGCCTTTAAAAATATTCTGATTAAAGAATTGGATTAAAAAATCCTATCCTTCATAATTCTCGGCATCATTTATGAACCTGATTAGCTACAAAGAATTCGAAAAACTGAGACTCAAGCAATTCTTACCTAAAAATGAAATAACTAGAGTTTGGAATTTCGAGTTTATGGGTAAGTTATGGTTAGGAGAAGTTTACGGGTTTACTGAATTCTTAAGGCCTTTATTAAGTCCATTTAAGACCAGATCTATCTCGATCTCGCTCGAAGATCTTCCTGAGAAAACATGGAAGAACATGCTAGCGAAATTGAAGCTGCGCTTTGCTAAGAACAGTTCCTTAGAAGAGATAGAAAGCCACCTGGGGAAACCAGTGAAAATTGAAAAATTTACGGAAGACAGGCTTTCCTATGAGTTCATTACAGGGGAAAAGACAAAATTTTACATCTCTTGTACCTTGCTTACCAATGGAGGCCTCATTTACTTAGTTATAAGTAACCAAAAGCACATTATTTCCGAGTTTGATAAGAAGGTATTTTAATCTACCTGCAGTAGACAGGTTTGGCTTTTGAGAATTATTATTAATGGTTTTTTGACTGATTTAGGCCCTAATACCGGAGTTTAGCAGGGCTAAATGAGGATTTTGCTTCTAAGTAGGGTTAAATTTAAACCAGATTGGATGCGGACTGTATCGTTTAAAACTTGTATGCTAAGTTACTTTTGTGAACTAGATTTAGTTTTTAATTAATACCAATACAAATATGTATTACAAAAAGATTAGAACCGATCATGCCTTGATTGAATTCCACAATAATTGGTTAGGAATGGAAACTGTTATTGTAAATGGTAAGATTGTATCAAAGAAATCTTCTTTAGCAGGGACCAATCACCAATTTATCATATTGGAAGAGGGAAAGAAAGTCGCCTACATTCTGACCACTAAGCTTGGCGTATTAGGACAGGTCTTTATTGACCTGAGACGGGATGGAGAACTAATTCAAGAAAATCTGTTGGTTAAACATGGGACTAAGAGTAGTAATGAAGACAATAAATTTAAAGCTCAGGGAATGAAGTTTCTGAACGACTATGATATTCCACATGCAATAGAAGCCTTTAAAAAAGGACTAGCTTTTGATAAGAAAGACCCTGAGATATACTTTTATTTAGCCTGTTGTGCTTCTATCGAAGAGCGGGCAGATGATGGCTTTGAGTATATTAAAAAAGCGGTTGAAAACAACCTACACGATAGGGAAATGATTCTTAATCATGAGATGCTGGCTTTTCTAAGGCTCCAAGACTCTTTTGAGGAGTTCTTAAATTCTAATTTTACCGCTTATGGCAAGAATAATAAATAAGGAGCTAAAGTCTGTAGGTACCCAAGGACTCAGCGTTAATAGTTTGCCTATTAAAATTTTGATCCCTTTCGTGATTTTTATTTTGATGAATACGCCAGGCTTTTCTCAAAATATACTTGAAGCCTTACAGTTGAAAAATGATTCGATTGGCGAATACGTGATTGGCGAATTAAGGGCTTCTGATACAATTGTTGACCTAAGGAATGGATATTACGAGGAGTTTTATTCATTTGAAGGTTACGATAAACACATTATCCGACAAGCTGCCATATTCCATAATCAGGACGGCTCTAGAACCCTTGGGATTTCCATAGCTGAATATGATTTTGTATGCTTTTATGATAAAACCGATTTTTATGAAATATCAAAATCGAAAGATAGTATTCATCCTACCTTAAAGGAGGATTTACTCCCAGACTTAAATTTTAGGGAATTTGTAAAAGATACCACTATCTCTGTTTTAAATAAATATTTACCAAAGCTTCAAGAAAACTATTTAGACTCCAATGCTACCATTGACAAGCTTTTATCCGAAATATATTATATATCATATACACTACCGCAATGGGGCACTACTTTAATAGTTACCCTAGGGGCTTGTGATTATATTCCTAGAAACGAAATCAGCATCAATTCTGATGATTGGTCAATTATCGAAAACGAGATCTTATCAATTGAATTAGTATATGATAAAATAGAGAAGAAGTTTAAAAAGCGCTAATAAATTCAAATAGCTTTTAAAGCGACAGTATATTAAAAATTATTACACCCGACAAGTAAGGAATCAAGCATAATGACATAAGATGTCATCATAAATTATTAATGAATTTGAGGCCTTATTTAAAAACTAAAAACAATGAATCGAATATTAGCCATGCTGTTAATCGGAATTACATTAGCTTGTAACACCAAGCAAGAGGAAATTAAAACGGAAAGCCCTCCAACCAATGAAAGCGAACAAAGTCAGAGCGATAAAATCAAAGTCTTAAATTTCGCCACTTTTCACATGGGGAGCTCTTCTGATGCCAATACCCTTGAATTTGACGATGAGAGTGCAAAGAACCAAGCAGATGCCAGAGAAATTGCGGAAATGATATCCGCCTTTAAACCAACTGTAATCTGTGTAGAAGTGCCACCTAGTAAGAATGTTGAGCTAAATGAAGCATACAATGATTTCCTGAAAAATCCAGATAAGGCCTCCACCTATTATGGAGAAGTTGGATTGGTCGCCTTCGAAGTTGGTCGCATGAACAGCATAAAAAGCCTCCATGGAATTGACCACAAAATGGAATATAATTATAACATTAATGAAGATTTGGTCAATGCATTGGATTCCATGACCTATAATAAATTTCTATCAAATCCTTTTGAATCTATTCCAGGGTTAAATGTATATGAGAAAGACTTGTCTCTAATGGAAAAACTCAAAAGAATGAATCATCCTGATTTTTTGGATTTCCTAATAACGGCAAACGCAGACATTTTAACCTATGTTGGGACAGCAAAGGGTTTTGAAGGAGCAGATGAAGCTGCAAAATATTATCAAAGAAATTTGAGAATTTATTCCAACCTAAATAGACTTTCGCTAAATAAGAACGATAGAGTATTTATACTTTCGGGAGGCAGTCATACAGCTTTTTTAAATGACTTTCTAAGTAGAAGCCTGAAATATGAAGTTGTAAATACGTTTGATTACTTGAGATAAATAACTACATACAAAATGTGTAGGAAACCATAGCCCCTATTGGAGCGCTACCGCGTTTAGCCGAACACTTTTTGATGCGAAAAAAATCAAACTTCCTCTAGAATTAGACGCGAAGGAAAGAAACTTGCTAAAAAGCTACCTATGGAAAATAGCAGTTGGGAGAAAAGATAGATACCAGTCTTCTCTGTATGAAAAAGAAAGAATTGGGAACCTAAGAACAGATATAAAGAAATATCTTGCAAGCAAATAGAAATAAAAGCAACCAAGTAATTACTAGAATAAAAGCAATAAAACTGCTCCATGAAATTTCAAAACAAACGGAAGTGGCAAATCATTCGACAGTATATTATTGGTTGGTCCTTGGCATTTATATTTCTGGCTATTGTACGTGGAGAAGGAACGGAAGAATTGGGCTCTGTCCAATTTGTGCTTTGGAAATCCATAATAGTGGCATTTATTGCCGGACCAATTTTTGGAACGATCTCAGGATATGCTCAAATTTTAACGGAAGAATATGGATACAAAAAAATGTCCATTCTAAATTTATTGGCCTTACGTATTATTTACGTTCTATTATTTCTCGTAACAATTATTTCTTTAGCCTACTTAATCTTCGGAGATAATATTACCTATTTTGAATTCGCTTTTGAGCCAGGAAGTTTTGCTATCTATTTTTATATAGTGGTCGTAGACGTATTCCTATTTTGCCTTAGACAAGTTAACCTATTTCTTGGCCGCAATAACCTTGGGAAATTGCTCAGTGGAAGATTCTATACACCACGTGAGGAGGATCGAATTTTTATGTTTCTCGACCTCCAATCTTCAACGGTACATGCGGAAAGATTGGGGCATATTAAGTACAGTAAAATGATTCAGGACTGCTTCAACGATTTGGGGATTGTAGTTGAAAATGAAGCAGAAATATACCAATACGTTGGAGATGAAGTAATACTGACCTGGAGGCTTAAAGAAGGTCTGGAAAACCTAAATTGCCTTAACGCTTATTACAGTTTTAAAAACCAATTAAACCGAAAAAAGGAATACTACACTCAAAACTATGATTGCGTTCCCCATTTTAAAGCTGGAATAAATGGAGGTGTTATTACAGTGACCGAAGTAGGGAAGTACAAAAAAGAAATTGCTTACCACGGAGATACAATCAATACGGCTGCCAGAATCCAAGGTAAATGCAATGAGTTTGGGAAAGAATTTTTGATCTCTGAGCATTTGAAAAATAGACTAATTACTACAGATTTTAATTTTGAAAAATTAGGAAGTATAGCCTTAAAAGGAAAGGAGCGCACCGTGCCGCTTTATGCCGTTTATCAAGCTAATAGCCAATAGCATTGTGTATAGTTTTTATTGCCGTTAATCGCAGTCTCAGTCTATACATTTACTCCTTATCACTCCATAAAAAAAGGATAATAAAGTATGAAAGATGTCGATTTTTTTTGCCCTAAAGACCAACAAGATTGGAGGGAATGGCTGGAAGTGAACCACCATAAAAAAGAAGCTGTTTGGCTGATTTTTTATAAGAAAAAATCTCCTAACCACAACCTAAGTTGGAGTGCCTCAGTCGATGAAGCACTTTGTTTTGGCTGGATTGATAGCGTCAAAAAGACCATAGATACGGAGCAATACAAACAGTATTTTAGCAAGCGAAAAGCAAAAAGTAATTGGTCGAAAATTAATAAGGATAAAGTTAAAGTCCTAATTGAACAGGGACTGATGAGGGAAGCTGGTTTAAAAAGCATTGAAATAGCCAAAGAAAATGGTTCTTGGACCATTTTAGATGAAGTGGAAGCGCTGGTCGTTCCAGAAGATTTAAAACAAGCATTTACAAATTTTAAAGGCTCAATGAAATACTTTGATGGTCTAAGTAAGTCCCACAAAAAGATTTTATTGTATTGGGTCGTCTCAGCAAAAAGAAAAGAAACCCGTCAAAAACGGATTTTAGATATTGCAGAAAATGCGAGTAGAAACTTGAAGCCAAAACAGTTTAGGTAGAAAGGGTAATCAAAACTATATTTAGGAAATAGTATGGTCGCTTGTTTAAGGAGAGACTAGATCTGGGTTGCCATTGATCCGCCCAAAAACTAATTTTATACATGTTCTAAAGCCTTCCATCTCTAGCGTCAAAACGAAATCAGTATGCTAAAATTTTTTCGTAGAATAAGACAGGAAACATAGCAGTCTATTAAAAGAACGCAGTATTATTTGAAGACCCAAAAGGTCAATAAAGATACTTTTGCCTATGATTTGGGGCAGTTACTTACATTTGAGCGGTATTTTCCTATTAGAACCGCTTATGAAGTTTCTAAATCAAGAGGACTGCCAATATTTAATCCAGCCTTGAGGTCAATAACGAACTGCAAAAATTTGTAAACCAATAATAAAAACACAATTGAGTAGCCCTTAGAGTCCCTAGCTCTATTCAAAAAGACGCAGATTATTGCTTATCTTGATCCACTGCATATTAAACCAATACTTATGAAAAACCTACTTTATCTTGCATTAGCCCTATTTACCCTAGTTTCCTGTGAACAAACGGAAGAGTCAAAAAGTGAGCGGCTGGCTTTTGATGGGATCAGCCAAGATATAAAACCAGGCGATAACTTCTTTCACCACGTCAATAAAACCTGGTTAGATAATGCGGTCATTGCCGATGATCAAGCTGGCGTTGGCTCTTATAGCTTCTTAAATATCCCTCAGAAAAAGCTTTTAGAAGACATCCTAGAAGAAGTTTCTAGTGGAACGCATGAAAAGGGTAGCAATGATCAAATGGTGGGCGACTTCTACAGTTCAGGAATGAATACAGACCGCATCAACGAACGTGGTTTTCAACCTATCCAGCCCATATTGGATAGAATAAACGCCATCAATAGTATTTCGGAATTGATGCAGTTTGTTGCTAATGAGTCCAAGTCAGGAAATCCTTCTCTAATCAGTATGAGGATTTCTCCAGATAATGAAAATAGTAGTGTGAATATGGTGCATTTTGGTCAGACTGGCTTAGGTTTGCCCGATCGGGACTATTATTTTAAAACCGACGACTCTACCATTGGAATTCAAGAGGCTTATCAAAATTATTTGTCTACGCTGTTTGAATTAACCGGAAATGACAATGCGGAAAATAGCACCGCTACTGTTTATGATCTTGAAAAACAACTGGCAGAAGTTCATAAAACGCGCGTCGAACGCAGGAACGTAAAAGCTAATTACAATAAGCTGGCCGTTTCAGATCTTGATCAAAGTCAAACGAATACAGCTTGGTCTACTTTGCTGGAGAACATGGGTGCCCAGGCAGACTCCGTTGATGTCCGCCAACCATCTTACTATGAAAAATTAAATGAGCTGCTTGCTTCCGTGCCTTTAGCGGATTGGAAGACTTACTTAAGTGCAAAGACCATGACCAATTATGCGGATCTTTTAAGTGAGCCTTTCGAAAAAGCCGCTTTCGAATATACCAAGGTACTATCCGGACAGGCTGTTCAGAAAACACGCGCTCAGCTGATGGTCCAGAAAGTAGATAGACAACTTGGATTTGCACTTGGACAATTATACGTAAAAAGACATTTTAACGAAGAATCCAAACAACGGGTTTTGGATTTAGTCAACAACCTGCAAAAGGCCTTTGAAACTAGAATGGATGAATTGGATTGGATGAGTGACAGTACCAAAGTCAAGGCCAAAGAGAAATTATATGCAATTACCAAAAAGATAGGTTATCCTGATGTGTGGAGAGAATACGAAGGTGTTAATATTGAAAAGGACAACTACTTTGAAAATGTAGTTGCTTTGAGACAAAACGACTATCAGTATAATTTAGAAAAATTGGATAAAGGGCCAGACAAAGATGCCTGGGGCACAACACCATCTACCGTAACGGCTTATTACAATCCTTCCCTCAATGAAATTGTGTTTCCGGCAGGAATCTTACAATTCCCATACTTTGATTTAGAGGCGGATGATGCGCTTAATTATGGTGGAATTGGAATGGTCATTGGCCACGAATTGACCCACGCTTTTGATGACCAAGGTGCTCAATTTGACAAAGATGGTAATGTGAAAAACTGGTGGAGCGAAAAGGATTACGACAAATTTAAAGCAAAGACACAACTAATTATTGATCGATACAGCTCCTATACCGTTTTGGATAGTGTGAATTTAATAGGAGCTTTAACCGTCGGAGAGAATACCGCAGATAACGGTGGGATTTCCATTGCCTATGATGCCTTTAAGTTGACAGAACAAGGGCAGAGCGATACCAAGATTGATGGCTTTACACCTGACCAACGATTCTTTCTATCCGTTGCTCGAATTTGGAGAGTGAAAACACGCGATGAATACCTACGAAACTATGTGAAAACCAATTCTCACTCTCCACCAATGTGGCGTGTAAACGGTCCATTAATGAATTTTACGCCCTTCTACGACGCATTTGATGTTCAGCCAGGAGATGAAAATTACAAACCGACCGAAGAAAGAATTAAGATTTGGTAAAGAACACAGATTTAAAAACAAAAGACTTCAGCTTGCATAGCTCTTTATTATGTTGATAATCAAAAGTAAAACGGCCTTTCCGTACCTTCTTATCTTTTTCTTTCTGAGTCTTCCACTCTTGAGTAGATCACAGGAACAAAACAATGTTCTATACTACGGAGAAGATTTTTTCAGACTAGAAGGGACGGAAATTCCGGATTCGCTTAAAGAAAATAGATACGACAGGTTGCCACTTTCTTATAAAGAGCGGGTTCGAGAACGAGTATGGAACTTGTCTAAATCTTCCGCTGGATTATCCATTAGATTCTTTTCTAATTCTACCAGCATTAGTGTAAAATGGACCCTGCTGAATGATAATAAGATGAATCACATGGCGGAAACTGGTATTAAAGGCGTCGACCTATATTTTAATAATGGTGGCAACTGGCAATATCTAAATACCGCTAGACCAAGTGGGATTGAAAATGAATTTATGCTGATCAAGAACATGTCGGCTGAAAAGAGAGAGTGTGGAAACCATTGAGGTAGGCATTGATTCCAATAGTATGATGGAACGACCCTTAAAAAAGGATCAAAGGCCCATCGTATTTTACGGGACGAGTATTACCCAAGGCGGATGTGCCTCTCGTCCTGGGATGGTCCACACCAATATTATTTCCAGAAAACTAGACATTGATGTTATCAACTTTGGATTCAGTGGGAATGGAAAAATGGAGCAACCCATCAATGAACTGATTTCGGAAATGAATCCGCTATTTTATGTTATTGAATGCTTACCAAATATGAAAGCAGCGGAAATTACCCAAAGGACCATACCACTGGTGAAAACCATCCAAAAGAAGCGACCTGAGACACCCATTATTTTTGTCGAAAACTTTTTATACGAATCAATAGTACTGGATAAAAAGCGGGAAACGCAGATTAAAGACAAGAATGCAGCTCTAAAAACAGAATACAACAAAATGAGAGCGGGAGGGTATAAAAATATTTTCTACATCAGTAGTGAGCAGGCAACCGGAGAAGACCACGAAGGGACGGTTGATGGCGTACATTTCACAGACCTAGGATTTATTAGATATGCTGACTTTCTCATGGACAAGTTTGTCCAACTGGGATTGATCAGTGAGTGACCTGCATCAATTATCCCTTTTGAATAGCAAAAAATACATATACATCTCCAATTACGACCCCACAGAAAAGGAGTTGTACCAGCTCGAATCGAGCTGTGTTTTTAATCAGCAAGGAGCAGATAAACTGCTTTTTTCAACTATAAAAGTAGCGCCTTCTAGCAGTGCTTTTATTAAAAAAAGGCTAGAGATTCTTTCCTTTTCTGAAGACTATTCTACGCTCATCGATCTAATCAAAAAAGAAAAAATAGCTATTGAAGGCTTCAAAGTTGAATATGTAATTCTGGATGGTGATACCACTAACTATGCAGATAGGCTTGGAAAATTAAAAGATATAGGCTACAATATTGAAGGCTATCCTAACTATTATAAGCCCAGCACAACATATGCAATATGTTGTTACAAGGGCGTCTGGTATTTTGGGGTATTGACGAAAAATAATTTTGCCTGGCATCAACACCGTCAGAAGCCATACGCCTACAGCAACTCTATAAGTGTTTACATAGCCAAAGCACTGGTAAACATCGCTGCCAAGGGAAATAAGGAGAAAAGGCTACTAGATGCTTGTTGTGGTGTTGGTACCATCCTGTTGGAAGCCTGTTTCGCAGGGTATAACATCGAAGGGTGTGATATTAACAAGAAGCTTTGTAAAGATGCACAAGCCAATCTTGCTCACTTTAATTACAACGCACAGGTACACTGCTCTGATGTAAAAGAAATCAGTAAAAGATACGATGCTGCCATTATTGACCTGCCTTACAATTTGTTAAGTTCTGTTACCGAAAAGGACATTGCACACATTATTGAGTCAACAGCAGCAATTACAGATCGAATGGTAATTGTTTCTACCTCAGATATTACGGGCCTCATTCACAATACCGGATTCACTTTGTCAGATTATTGTAGCGTTCGTAAAAGAGGAAAAACTTCTTTTGCAAGAAGGATATGGGTCTGTGAAAAGGATGGGTAGTTTGGCTCTTGTCGTTATTTCTGAAATTCAGCATTTTGTCAAATTAGGCTTATTTGTTTTGTGGAATCTACTTAAATTCAAATAACTTCTAGTTAATAATTAAAAGATAGCTGTAGAGATAAAAACCTCATAACACCCAAATTCCCATGATTCGTAGAAAGAATCTCGAAATTCACCAAAGATTTTTCGTGCTAACAAACCATTTTGCTAGTTTGAAGGCCTTTATATTATTCTCCTCACACGAAAAAAACTAGCAGTCAATGGAATTGAAAATTACCAACCTCAACAAAACCTATCCCAACGGCGTCCAAGCTTTAAAGGATGTCAACCTCACGATACCGCAAGGGATGTTTGGCTTACTCGGCCCCAATGGTGCCGGGAAATCCACTTTAATGCGGACCATTTCTACCCTACAGGAAGCCGATACCGGGAGTATTCAACTTGGTGACATTGATGTTTTGAAGCAACCTCAAGATGTCCGTAAGTT
>CAXIDD010000094.1:0-11958 GCA_964021975.1 uncultured Saprospirales bacterium
AATACGGCCATTGCTACCGAGCGAGGGGTATTCTCAGGATATAGCTTTGCCATTCCAATTAATTTAGCCACACGTATCGTGGATGACATCATTGAATATGGTTCTTATCAAAGGCCTTTCCTCGGGGTATCTATTTTTGATCTGGATAATGAAGTAGCAGATTCTTTAAGGGTAGACATAACTCAGGGTGTTGTTATCCAAAGTGTGCAAGCTGGAGGTTCGGCTGCCTATGCAGGTATTCAAGCCAATGATATTATTGTGAAGGTAGACAACAAAAACATTCGCAATGTTCCTGAACTACAAGAGGCAATTGGTAGTTCTAAAGTAGGAGAAACGGTAACCTTAACTCTGTTGCGCAACCAGCGTAGAAAAAATATTGACATTAGATTAAAAGCAAAACCCGATTCTGGAAACTAAGCAGCCATAAAATTGCGTTAAGCTTTTAGGAAATGTAAAAAATAAAAAGTGACGAGCATTTTAAATGCCCGTCTTTAAAGTAATACTTGTTTAAAGTTGGTTTTTCGTTTTGTTTTGATGCGTCTGTCTTGCCTTGGCAAGTCAGGCGTTTTTTTATACCTATCACTTAGCTATTTACCTTTAGGAGCCTTTCTATTTTATTCAAATAACGATCCGTTAATATTTAATTAGCCTTATCTACATTTTACAGAAAATAAAAATAATTACAATTTAAAGTGTTGATTATTAGGGCCCTATCTGTTTTCATACCGATTCTTTAAATTTTGTAAACCTATTTTACCTAATATTGTTAGGTAAATATACCTAATGGTATTAGGTGTTTTGCTTGTAGCTGTTTAATTAAATAGCTTCTAAGAAAATCCATTAATTCTAAAAAATAGTAAGCTTCAAAATTTATTTCAATGCAGATAGAAAAAAATGGACCGCCGCTAATTCGTATGCAAAAAGTATACAAATACCACTACACCAGCGAATTGGAAACTACCGCAATCAATGGTGTAGACCTTTCGGTAAATCCAGGAGAATTCTTAGCGATTATGGGCCCATCAGGTAGTGGGAAATCCACCCTGTTGAATCTAATAGGGATGATCGATAAACCTTCAAAAGGTAGTTACCATTTCATGGAAACTGCCGTAGGCCAGCTGGCCAAAAAACAAATACGACAGCTGAGGAAAATGCATATGGCTTTTATTTTTCAAAGCTTTAACCTCATTGACGATTTGACGGCGACACAAAATATAGAGTTGCCTTTGGTTTATTTAAAACTTCCTACAAAGGAGCGCAAAAAAAGAGTTGAAGCGGTTTTAACGGACTTAGAAATGATTCATCGAAAAGACCATTACCCAAGGCAACTCTCCGGCGGCCAGCAACAACGCGTGGCCATCGCCAGAGCCATGGTTACGAGACCTGCATTGATTCTTGCGGATGAACCTACCGGAAACTTAGATTCTAAAAATAGTGCGGTAGTAATGAATAAACTACAACAAATTAATGAAGCTGGGACGACCATTATCATGGTCACACACTCTGCACAAGATGCTGCTAAAGCAAAACGAAAAATCGAGTTATTCGATGGGCAAATTTTGTTCAGCGAAATCAATTATAAAGCACAAATCAGAACCAAGTCTAACAGTTTCTAAAAAACAAAAATATTATGGCTACCAAAGTTTTAGTAGCGGCATCCACCAAGCCAATCGTATTATCTATTCTTTCCCATGGTGAAAATTATGGCTATCAAATTATTAAGGAAATAGAACAACTATCTAATGGTGAGTTGAACTGGACAGACGCCATGCTTTATCCGGTACTCAGTCGGATGGAAAAAGAAGGACTGATTCAATCTCAGTGGGTCAAAATGGATTCTGGTAGAAAACGAAAATACTATCGGATTACTCCAGAGGGGAAAAAACAACTAGAAAAAGAGCGTAGTCAGTGGCTCAACGTCAATCAGGTGTTTTCTCACCTCTGGGGGACGAACGGACAAGGCTTTCAGTTTACCTAAGCTACCCTTAATTTCATTTAACAAAAATCACCCGATATGTCTTTCAACATTGATCAAGCCATTAAAATGTGGCGACAAAAAGTACAGCAATCAAAGGCGATGGAGCCAGGGTTCTTAGAAGAACTTGAATCCAATCTGCTAGACCGCTATGAAGAGTACCTCATCAAAGGACTGGAGCCAGCCGAAGCTTTTGCGAAAGCGGAGGCTAAGTCCATGCCAGATTTACCACTGCTGGCTAAAGAATATGATAAAGCCTTTGATCCAAATTACCAAACCAATCGAATGCGCAACAGCTTTCTATGGTTGTTGCCCAGCTATTTGAAAGTCGCGCTGAGAAACTTGGCCCGCAAGCGGTTCTACAACATCATTAACTACGTATGCTTGGCCATAGGTGTTTTGGCAACTACGCTGGCTCTGCTTTACCTCAATTATGAGAATAGCTTTGATCAAATGATACCAGAGGTGGAAAAGAAATATAGAGTTGGTCAAACCTTCAGGTCTCAAAACTATAGTTTACTAGGTTTTGTCAATTATAACAGTACGGAGCCTGCTATGCAGCTCCAACACATCAATGCAGTTGGCAGTATTAAGGGAGTCCAAGAGGCTTGTCAATTTTTCACTTTTCCAGAGCCCATCAAAGTTCGTGCAGGTCAAGATGATTTCAATACCACGGATATTTTAAAAACCAATACACCAGGTGCTTTCTTTGATTTTTTTGACTGGCCCTTCCTAGAAGGTACTTTGGATGATTTTACAGAGAATATCAATACAGCCGTACTGACTGAAAGCGAGGCGAAACGTTTTTTTGGACCTCAGTGGCGCACACAGGATTTATCTAATCAAGCCCTAATTATTGGCGAAACTAGCTATGCGATTACAGGCGTTATAGCTGATATTCCACCCAATGCACATTACGATTTTTCGATTGCATTACATCAACCGAGCTTGGATTATTGGGGGGCTCGTACTTACGTAAAGTTAGAAGATAAGGCAGATCCAGTAGCGGTAGCTCAACAAATGAAAGCCAATATGTCTACCATCAATACCCGGTTAGCAGAGTCTGAATTATTTGGGGGCATTCTTTTGCAACCACTTACGAGTATACATCTCAATTCTAATCTGCTGTACGAAATGAAGCCGCCAGGAGATAAACGGTACTTGTATATTATTGGGATCATTTCGGCTATTATTCTTTTGTTGACCATCAGTAATTATACCAATTTAAGCATTGCCATGAATGCTAGTCGTACACGGGAAATTGGGATGCGTAAAATTTTTGGTGCGGGAAAAAGTCAGGTCGCCTGGCAATTTAATTTAGAATCCATAGTCTTGGCTTTGCTCACATTACCAGTAGATGCCCTTGGTTTGCGAGCACTAATTCCCTGGTTCAATCAATTTATGGGAACGGAAATAGAGGCAAGTATTTTGTCAAAAGTGTCATTTTGGGGCATCATTGTATTGGTCACCATTGGCGTTGGTTTTTTGGCGAGTCTTTATTCGGCACTTTACTTGGCTAAACATCCAGTCTTAAAACTTTTTCATGGGGATTTGGCCAGTAAAATGGTTGAAGGATTCAGCACACGTAAAGCCATTATTAGCTTTCAATTTGTCTTACTCATTGGACTGTGTAGTTTGACTCTTTTTGTAAATCAGCAATTGCAATTTGTTCAAAATAAGGACTTAGGATATAACAAAGATCAAATTATTTACATTAGCCTTTCGGGCGATAGTAGTCGCTACGCCACTTTTAAAAATGAAGTTTCACAGATTCCAGAAGTCATTCAGGTCGGTTCTGGGTCAACGATGGGCGCTAGTTCTTTTAACCAGACGACGTATCAATTGACTGGTACCTCGGAAGTTTTTGATGATGCCTATAACATCGACTTAGACTATTCTGCGATTAATTTGTTAGGCATCGAAACGAGCGTTGAGGACTATGTCAAAAATCCCGAAATGGCTCCAGAAAGGATTACCCTCATCAACCAAACTTTTGCTAATAAACTCAGTCGACAGTTTGATATTGCGCCGGAAGATTTAATTGGACGAACGATCATTCAAGAGCCCGAATATACCGACGAGGAAACGGGAGAAGTTGGTTTCCCCTATCAAGTTGCGGGTTTTTTTGATGACATCAATATGTTCTCTTTACGGGAAAAAGTAGGCCCGATGTTTTTGACGGTTACCAAGAATCCCAGATATGTTTACTGGGCTTCGGTAGCCTGGGAAGATGCTAGTCCAACGGCCATCATTGAAAAAATAAAAGGCAAGTATGAAACCCTTCAGCTAGACCAAGCCTTCAACTATCGTTTTTTGGACCAAAATATTGAGGAACTATATCAAAATGAACAGCGGATTGCTCGCTTGTGTATTTATTTTAGTCTCATTGCCTTTGCGGTAGCTGTAATTGGTCTCATTGCCCTGACCGCTTACTTAACCACTTTGAAGAAAAAGGAAATTGGAATTCGGCAAATATTGGGTGCTAGTACACTGGACATCCTGCGTAGGTTCAATACAGAATATCTTATACTCTTACTCATTAGTTTATTAATTGCCTCACCACTCACCTGGTATGGTGTGTCTCGTTGGTTGGCAAACTTTGCTTATCGTATTGATTTAAATATTTGGGTGTTTCTTGTATCAGGCGCTATTACGCTTATTATTACTACTGTTTCTGTCAGCTTGATAGCCTGGAAGACCATTAGAGAGGTGCCAATTAATGCCCTACAAGAAACACAATAGTAGGAAACGAAGAGGCGTAAGCGCTTTCTCCTTTTTACGCTACAGCACCCAAGCCATGAATTTGGATGCTGTAGCGTAAACTGTAAGACAAAAATGTACTTGTCACCACCTATGAGTTCTGTTACCTTTGGGTAGAGAAAGTTGAAACATCAATCTTAAGCATACTACATTTTCTCTGTTAGCATCCGCAACACCAATTTTTCATGCATCCCATATTACGTTCAGCGGATCATCTTCTACGTTTATTTTATCCTGCGCTTTGTCTAGCTTGCCAAGACACCCTGCCGCAGTCCAACATGCAACTCTGCTTAGATTGTCAAAGAAAGTTGCCTTTTACGTCACTACACGAAAATGCTAAAAACCTATTTACTCAACGCCTGTACGGTCGAGTGCCTATTCAAACCGGTGCCGCCTGCTTTTATTTTGTAAAAGGAGGGCGCGTTCAGCAAATTATTCATCACCTTAAGTACAGTCATAAACCACACATTGGATTTCACTGGGGAAAAATTTATGCTAAAAAAATAGCTCAAGAAGCCCACTTTCGTACGGTTGATTGCATTGTCCCGGTTCCATTACATTGGAAAAAAGAACGATTACGAGGTTATAACCAAGCAGCTTCGATTAGTCGTGGCTTGGCAGAAGGCCTAGAAAAGGTGCACTTACCTCAAGCCTTAATTCGTAACATCTACGCAAATTCTCAAACCCAGAAAGGGAAAATAGCTCGTTTGAATAATGTAGAAAAAGCATTTTCTGTAGCCCAGAAAAACGTTTTAACAGGAAAGCATATCCTATTAGTGGATGATGTTATGACTTCAGGCGCGACATTAGAAGCTTGTGCATTACCAATCCTGGAGCTGCCTGATACCAAAGTGAGTATGGTTACACTGGCTATGGCTTTGTAAACTAATTGGTTATTGAGGTGATGAACCGTCAAATTTAATTCGACGGTTCACCCCCTCAATAATTCAGCGCTTATCATGCTACATACTAGTCCACTTCTGATTATTCTGATTGGACTCGATTAGTTTTTCGATAAATTTCATACCACGTACACCATCACTCACAGTGGGGAAGTCTAAATGTAATGGATCTGGCTTTTCACCAGCCAGGCGTGCTTGTACACACTTAGCAAAATTGTTATAAATATTGGCAAAAGCTTCCAGGTAACCTTCTGGATGTCCAGCTGGTATTCGTGCGGCTGCTTGTGTGGCAGGGTAAAGATCTCCAACACCAGTCCGACGTATTTCTACTGGTTTATCTAGCCATTTGACAACTAAAGTATTGGGCTCCATCTGATGCCATTGCAAGCCTGCTTTGGTCCCATAAATCCGAATATTCAGATCGTTTTCTTCCCCAGCTGAGATTTGACTAGCGTGTAAAATACCTTTGGCACCATTATCGAAATGTAGCAGAACATTGCCATCATCATCCAATAAGCGGCCATCTACAAAGGTTGTTAGATCTGCACAAAGCTCCGTGATTCTAAGGCCCGTAATGTACTCAGCCAAATTTTCAGCATGCGTACCGATGTCTCCCATGGCACCCGCTGCACCAGAGCGTTTGGGATCTGTTCGCCAAGCGGCCTGCTTTTGCTCGGAATCTTCTACTTTGGTACTCAGCCAACCTTGTGGGTATTCTACGACTACTTTCCGGACGGTTCCAATTTCACCATTTTTGATCATATGTTGGGCTTGTTTGACCATTGGATAGCCCGTATAATTATGGGTTAAGGCAAAAATTAATCCGGTCTCTTTTACCAACTGTTCTAGCTCCAAAGCTTGCTCCATATTAAAGGCCAGCGGCTTATCACAAACCACATGGAAACCATTTTCAAGTGCCATTTTGGCTGGACCAAAGTGAACGTGATTGGGCGTTACGATCGAAACAAAATCCATTCGAACATCTTCTGGTAGTTGTTTTTCGCGCTCAATCATCTCGGCATAAGAACCGTAGACCCTGTCCGGGGACAGATAAAGATCCGCACCAGAAGCCCTTGATTTTTCTGGGGTACTGCTAAACGCCCCACAAACTAAGTCGATTTGTCCATCTAAAGCCGCCGCCATTCGATGTACTGCTCCGATAAAAGCACCGCGGCCACCACCGACCATGCCCATTCTAATTTTTCGCATATTTTGAATATTTATGTTAGTTGGATAGTAGGAGTTTAGATAGCCAAAGTTTTTAAATTTCGGCTATCTAAATTTCTATAAGGGTGTCAATACTAGATTTCGCCAACGCACTTTGATGCCACCACCGTCGTGGATTTGCAAAGCAATTTGTCCTTTAGCCTCACCGATCTTCTCATCAACCAATTGAATCATTTCCTGACCATTCAGCCAAGTCGTGACGGTATCTTCATTGACACGGACCCGATAGGTGTTCCAATCGCCCATTTTTAGGGCTTTATCTAGCGTAGAATCGGGTTGGATCAACCAACCACGACCATAAGATTCATAAATACCTCCTGTATGTTTTCCTGGAGGTGCGACTTCAGCTTGCCAGCCCGCAATCTTGGTGCCTTCAATAGAAGAACGGAAGAAAACGCCGCTATTGCCTTCGGCCTCTTGTTTGAATTCTAAACTTAAGTCCAAGTTTTTGAAGGTATCGATCGTTGCGAGGTAACCATAAGCAGAGTCTGGGCCACTTTCACAAATTAAATCGCCGTCTTCTACAAACCATTTTTCTGTTCCATGGATACGCCAACCATCTAAGTCTTGCCCATTAAAAAGAGAAATGGGGGCTGGTGGATCCGCAACTGGGGCGCTGGTCTGACAGCTATAAGTTATTCCAGCAACTAAAAGTATTAATCCTAATAATCGTATCATAATTCACGAATTTTTAAATTTCTAAACCAGCATTGATTGCCATGGTCTTGTAATGCAATGTGTCCCATTTTAGCTTGGCCATATTTAGGATAGTCTTTCCATTTTCCAGTAGCGACCCGCTCTTTCCAGTCGTCGGTCCAAAGTTCATACTCGACTACCTTTTCACCATTTAGCCAGTGTTCTACTTGGCCATCTTGTACTTTTATTTTTGAAGTATTAAAAGTTCCAACTGGATTGGTTTTAACATTTGGTGCTATGTGCATTCCGTAATTGGCAGCTGTTTTCTGCCAATCTTCTAATTCAGCAGGAAAACCTTCGTCATCAATCAACTGATATTCTGGACCGGATTGATAGACAGCGTTTAAGCCTTCGTCTTCTACTACATTAAAAAAGATACCACTGTTACCAGCCTCAGAGATTTTCCATTCTAAGGATAATTCGAAGTCCTGGTACTGTTTTTTAGAGACGATATCCGATCCGGCACCTTCTAGTCCAGCTTCTCCAAGGGCTTGCATTTCGCCATCTACGACAGCCCAGCCTGCTAGGGTATCCTTTCCGAAAAGACGCCATTGATCCATAGATTGGCCATCAAAGAGTAGTTCCCATCCTGCAGCCTTTTCCTCAGCGGTGAGGGTATTGTTTTGTGGAGTTATATCTTCCGTAACCTCAGATCCTGCTTCTGTCGCAGGAGCATTGCTACACCCACTCATTCCAATGAGTAAGGCCAAAGAAAGGCCTAATAAATATCGATTTTTCATCTGTTGGTTTTAATTTTTATATTTTCGAAAAATAAGTTTTTATTCCTAAAAAAAGAATATAAAAACGGTAGCTGGTGCAATTGCCCCCAGCTACCGTTCTTAGTAAATTAAAAAGCCTAAAACTAGGCAGTTTCTACTGCTATGCTTGATGCTCTAGTCCGTCCTTTTACCCAAAAATAAAGAATGGTAAAGAGAATAATTAATACACCGGGGAAGAAAATCATCGTTGTGATGGTTTCTGTACCCGTAAATAATTCTAAGTCGGTGCCGGTCAAACCTTGTGCTGTTCCTTCAGCTGTATTGGAATCAATCCAGCCACCAATAATAGGTTGCATGAAGAAAGAAGATAGCATTCCTATAGCTCCTACAAGAGACATACCCAAGGCTCCACTTTTAGGGATATAATCGGCTACAAAACCAATCATATTTGGCCAGAAATAAGCAACACCTAGGGCGAAAATGATAGCTACTCCATAGACTGCAGGTCCTGTTACTTGTGTAAACAAGAACAAGCCAAGCGTAGCTAAAATGGCAGAACCTAATAAAACACCTGTTGTGTCAAATCGGTGTACCACTTCTCCTCCAAAATAACGGGCAACCGCCATCGTTCCGGTAATTAATGCTAAGACTAGCATTGGAGTCGCTCCACTAGATTTCAAGATTAATTCCACCCATTGCGTTGGTCCGAACTCGGACTGTGCGGTGAACCACATACACAAAAGTAGGAAGATAAATAAAGGAGAGATAATTGCTTTAAGATTCCCCATGATGGTTCCTGCTTGTACGATTTTGGCTTTAGGCCAGGATTGTCCCCAAAATAAGTAAGCATAAATCAAGGTAGGAATCATAATCATCCAGATTTGAGTTTGCCAACTCAAGTTCATATTGGTCATCACTAAGGAAACCAAGCTACCAATCACAATACCACCTGGAAACCACATATGGAAACGATTTAGCATCGAATTCACCTGCTTTCCTTCGTAGGCATCGGCAATCATCGGGTTACAGGCAGCTTCTGTACAGCCATTCCCTAAGCCAATTAAGAAAGTAGAGATTAATAATCCGGTATAGCTTCCGGCGTAGATGGTTAGAATAATTCCAACGGCGTGTGCCCAAAAAGCAAATTGCATAATAACTTTACCACCAACCTGATGGTAAATCAGGCCTCCAATAACCATTGAGATAGGAAAGCCAAAGAACCACATGTAGTTGATGAAACCCAATTGTTGGGCATTCAGCGAAAGTTCTTCCCCAATTTGCGGTAGGATTCCGGCTCGAATACTAAAGGATAAAGCCGTTGTAATTAATGCGAAACAACTCGCATAAAATAATCTATTCTTGTTTACCATATCTGATCGTTTTTTATTTGATGTATAGTTTTAGAATGTTGTTGTGGCTTATTAGCCTATCTTTTTAATCTTGATGTTCCGGAACCAAACGGGGTCAGTGTGATCTTGTAAGGAGATTTTACCTTTTTTAAAAGTTCCATATCCAGGGAAGTCTTTAAATTTTGAATTGGCCAGCATCGCCTCCCATTCTCGAGTCCAGAGGGTAGTACTGACAACCTTAACCCCATTCTGCCAGTGTTCCAATTCACCATTATTAATAATGATTCGGATTTTATTCCATTCACCTGCTGGTTTTACCGTTTCTTCGGAGCATTCGATCAAATCATAAAGACTACCTGCTCGGTGATTCGGTAGTTTATTATCAGGATGGCATTTATCATCTAATACCTGCATTTCTAAACCAGTACGCCAGGGGTGGTCATAAGCTTCTCCTTCTTGGGCAAGGTAAATAATACCGCTATTACCACAATCACCAATTTTCCATTCCAGCTGGAATTCATAATTTTCAAATTCTCCATCATAAATGATATCGCCTCCTTGGCCATCTACCCAAGCGTCAGTACCTTTAGCATCTGCATTGAGGTGAATGGCTCCATCATCAATAACCCAATTGCTTCCAATTGTTTCTTTATTGAAATTACGCCAACCATTCAGGTTTTCACCATTAAATAGCAGCTTCCAACCATCTGCAGCTTCAGCCTCGGATAGTTGATTAAGTCCTGCTTCTGTGGAAAGGGCTACCTTTTCTTCTGGCTCGGTAGTTGTTGTATTTGGATTACAGGCGCTAAATAAGCCACCGATAAATAAAAAAGTCAAAAGATAGGTAAAAGCAGTTCGCTTCATGATTGATTGTAGTTGGTTTGAACTGCCTAAAGTAATAAAATTGTGCTTTATTCTAATAATTTCTACTTGAACAAAATTTTATTTTAAAAAACTAAAGCACTAGGAAGAGATCAATGGAAAGTTGGACTGTGTGTTTTGTGTATTAAAGTATACCAATTTTAACCACGGAGTCGCATGGAGTTTAGTATACCGTGTACTAAACTCTGTAAATAGAGTAGCAGAAATATCGGTGTACTCAAATCCGTAATTCTGCTAATTCTAAAATTCTGTAAATTCTGATTCTCCTATTAATGAAGTACTTACTCCTTTACCAATTTTTTAAAACCTTCAATCTTATCATTGGGGACTGCTAAAGAAAGTTGATAATGGGTAATCTTCCAACCTTCTGCTGTTTTTAATAAGACACCAGTAGCCATACAAGTACCCATCCAAGTATCCAGTTGCTCGTCCCACCAAGCTTGGCGACCATCATCAGCGACGGTAATATTGCGGTAGTTGGTCTTGAAGTCCCAGGCGGTATCCTTTTTGAAAGCACTTTCCGCGTAGGTCATGAATTCTTTTTTACTCCAGCGTTCCGTCGCATCGGTACCGATGAAGATGCTGTTTTCTGTCATCAAACCAAAGTAAATGTCTTCATCTGCATCGGTCGCTGCTTGGTGCCAACTGCTAACGATTCTTTCCAACTCCCGTTGCGTACCGTTAGCTTCCATTTGACAACCCTCTTGTTGTCGGGTATCCATAATATGAGTGACTTTCCAACCATCTGCACTTTTGTACAATTGAAAGGCATTAACACCACAATGACTAAAATCTTCTCCTGCAAAGAAGCTGTAAGGCGTCCAGACCGTAGCCATGGTTTGGTCTATTTGTACATCGTAGCCCCAAATGCGCTCATCCCAGACTTTATCGTGTGGCGTACCTACTGCGGTAACAAAACGATCTAAAGAGCCATTTCGTAATTGAGGTTTACCTTCCTTGTCATAAAAGGTAGTCATCATCTTTGCACCTGGTTCAAATACAGCGCGCAAAGTGGTACTATCACCGGCACGCATGGCATCAAACATTGTTTGTATGGTTTTGACAACTGCTGCACGTTCAGTGTTTTGTGCTTGGATAAGCATTGGAGAAAGGATTAGTAAGAAGAGCAATATCTTTTTCATAGTATTGGTTTTATATTTCAAAGATAATAAACCTGTATTATAGGGCTAAGTTCGACTGCCAGATTTCTACATTGGGCACTTTAGTGCGGACCAATTAAAAAAATTTAGGCTTTTTTAACAGAAATAGATACATTCGTCGTTAGTAAGTAATGGGACAGTATTATGTTTAATTTAAGTTCAGAGCAAATTTTGCCTTTGACAAGGCAAAAAACGTAGATGATGCAGGGCATCAGCGAGGCTTTTTAACGCCGCCAAAGGTAAAATAGGCCTGAAATTATTTATAAGATAATACTGTCCTATTACTTA
>CAXIDD010000095.1:0-11832 GCA_964021975.1 uncultured Saprospirales bacterium
CGTGGGTAATCACAGATGCGAATGGCATGATCTTAGGATTACCAAGTGGCCCGACTTTTGATTTAGAAGGAGCCGGAGCCGGCGTATGTTTGCTATGGGGCTTATCCTTTGAAGATGGATTGACGGGAGCAGCAGTTGGAAATAATGCCAGCGACCTAATGGGTTGCTTTGACTTATCTAATCCAATTACCGTGACTAGAGATACTACTGGTAGTATTTGTGTTACCTCAACCGAATCCGTCTTAAGTGCAGCAGAAATTGGGTTTGAAGTATTCCCAAATCCCGCTCAAGATCGCATTCAGTTTAAAGCCAACTTCACGGAAAGGCCGTCTAGCTTGTTTATAGAAGTTCGTTCATCGGTAGGACAATTAATGATTCGTAAAGAACTTAGTAACCAACGAGAATTAAATGAAACACTAGATATCAACCAAATGACCAGTGGTCTATATCTAATTACTTTAAGAACAGAACGAAGTGTAATTACAAGAAGATTCTTGAAAGAATAATAGTAGCTTCTTTCTTGAGTACAGAGCACTATCTCTTTAATTAGAGGTAGTGCTTTTTTTTGTGAAAAAATTAAATAGTCTTTTGAACCTAAATAAAATACATTTTACTGACGAGTCATTTTAAATAAAAGCTTAGTTTTACACTTCTAAAAACAATGGACAAAAGATGGAAAAAACAATCCCAAATATTCAAATGGTCGACCTCAAAAATCAGTACTTGAAACTGAAAACAGAGATCGATGAATCCTTACATGAAGTATTGGATTCTTGTGCCTTTATTAATGGGCCTAAGGTGCAATCTTTTAAAGCATCTATGCAAGATTATCTAGGTGCAAAATATGTCATCCCTTGTGCCAATGGAACAGATGCACTGCAAATTGCGATGATGGCCCTAGATCTAAAGCATGGTGATGAAGTCATTGTACCTGCTTTTACCTATGTCGCTACCGCTGAAGTGATTGCCTTACTAGGATTTACACCAATAATGGTTGATGTTGATCCAGACACCTTCAATATCACCCCAGAAATTGTTGAGGCTGCCATTACACCACGGACCAAAGCCATTGTCCCCGTACATTTATTTGGTCAGAGTTGTGACATGGCTCCAATTATGGAGATTGCAGAGAAACATAATTTATGGGTGATTGAAGATAATGCACAGGCTATTGGGGCGGATTATACCTATCCTGATGGGCATACTGCCAAGACCGGAACCCTAAGTCACATTGGTGGTACCTCTTTCTATCCATCAAAAAACCTGGGGGCTTTTGGTGATGGAGGAGCACTTTATACCAATGATGATCAATTGGGACCACAGCTTCAAATTATTGCGAATCATGGGCAAGTTAAACGCTATTACCACGATTTCGTTGGGGTTAATTCTAGGTTAGATTCCTTTCAGGCCGCCATTTTAGATATCAAATTGAAACACCTGGATGAATATGCTGCTGCTAGGCGCTCTGCCGCTGATTTTTATGATCAAGCTTTTGCGGATATTCCAGAACATCTGACTACTCCTCTAAGATCAGATTTTTCTACGCATGTTTTTCATCAATATACCCTAAAGGTTAATAGCGGGGACCGGGATGAACTTCAAAGTTACTTGAAAGAAAGAGGGGTGCCTAGTATGATTTATTATCCAGTGCCACTTTACAAGCAAGCAGCCTTTAAGGGCCTTACAGAGGTCAAAGAATTACCCGTCACGGAGGCACTTTGCAAAACAGTAATTTCTTTGCCTATGCATACAGAGTTATCAACTGAGGCGCTGCAATATGTTGTAGACCAAGTTCGTAGTTATTTTAAAAAATAATGGATGAACTACTTTGTACATGAATCGGCAATTGTTGATGAAGGTGCTATAATTGGTGAAAATACCAAGGTATGGCACTTTTGTCACGTAATGCCCAAAGCGATCATTGGAAAAGATTGCTCTTTGGGACAAAACGTTTTTGTAGCCGATCAGGTGGTCCTAGGCAACAATGTCAAAGTACAAAATAATGTCTCTATTTATACGGGGGTCATTTGTGGGAATGATGTTTTCCTAGGGCCTTCTATGGTGTTTACCAATGTCATCAATCCTCGTAGTGCTGTCAATCGCAAACAAGCCTATTTAAAAACGAAGATTGGACAAGGCGTAAGTATCGGTGCAAATGCCACTATTATCTGTGGCAATAACATTGGTGACTATGCTTTCATCGGTGCCGGCACGGTAGTAACAAAAGCAATACCTGCTTATGCACTCATTGTTGGGAATCCAGGTAAGCAAGTGGGATGGATGAGTGCTTACGGTGAAAAATTGGATTTTGATGCTAAAGGGATAGCAGTCTGTCGGGGTAGTGGTGTTCGTTACCAACTTAAAGATGGACAAGTAAACCCATTGTAAGAGTTGCTCAAAAAATCTGGTAAAAGATAGTACAGACTTTTTATCTTTGAAGTCGGAAATAAATAAATCTACCTTTTTAAATTTAGGAACCTCCAAATTCCAAGAGTGACAAAAAATGAATATTTATTTTTTCGTTATCTCTTTGATCAACTTTTTAAATAATCCAATGAAACAAAACTCCCAAAAAACTAAAACGTCTCCATCAAATCGTCATGGCCTTTCTTTAGAAGAAAAGCGGTGGTTTGCGGTTTATACAAAATTCAAAAGAGAAAAATTAGTGGTCAAACAACTACAAAGCAAGCAAATTACAGCTTATGTACCACTTCAACAGTTGACCCGCTACTATACTCGTAAGATTAAAAAAGTAGAACTACCATTGATTAGTTGCTATGTATTTGTACAGATTGATAAATCAGAATATGTACAGGTCTTAGAAACTCCGGACGTAGTCAATTTTGTAAAAGTCCAGAAAGACTTAGTTCCAATTCCCGAAAGAGAAATCAACATTTTAAGGCAAATAGTTGGAGAAGGTGTCGAACTCGAAGTCAGCCAATCTAAAGTACGCGTTGGCCAAAAAGCCGAGATTATAGGTGGCCGACTGACTGGCTTAAAAGGGAAGATAGTAAGTGAGCACGGAGATAAAAACTTTGTCATTGAGTTAGATACTTTAAATTATAGTCTACATATGCAAGTGCCCAAAAAGTATTTGCAGCCGCTTGGTAGTCGTTCGGCTTAGTCGCCAAATTCCTATAGCTTCTAAGATAAAGTCTAATAAATAATGAATTAATTCAAACATAATATAGGTTATGCCTAAGGTTTTAATTACCGGAGTAGCTGGTTTTCTAGGTTCTCATTTAGCGGATCGGTTTATCAAAGAAGGTTTTCAGGTGGTTGGCATCGACAACCTATTAACAGGATCGCTTTCAAATATTGAGCACTTATTTCCGCTGGAGCAGTTTGAGTACTACCACCACGATATTACCAAGTTTGTACATGTGCCAGGCCCAATAGACTACATATTGCATTTCGCTTCGCCAGCTAGTCCGATTGATTACCTTAAAATGCCCATCCAAACGCTTAAAGTGGGGGCTTTAGGAACACACAACATGCTTGGAGTAGCTAAAGCTAAAAATGCTCGGATATTGGTGGCCTCTACTTCGGAGGTATACGGGGATCCATTAATTCATCCTCAAACTGAAGACTATTGGGGCAATGTCAATCCAATTGGTCCACGTGGGGTCTATGATGAAGCCAAACGTTTCTTAGAGTCTATCACGATGGCTTATCATAACTTCCATCAAGTAGAAACTCGGATTATCCGTATTTTCAATACCTATGGACCTCGAATGCGCGTTAATGATGGAAGGGTATTACCCGCGTTTTTCTCTCAGGCGATTCGAGGGGAAGGTTTGACCGTATTCGGAGATGGTTCTCAGACCCGTTCTTTCTGTTATGTAGATGATTTGGTACAAGGTATTTACCAGCTATTAATGAGTGACCATACGATGCCGGTTAATATTGGTAATCCGGATGAAATCACGATTATGGATTTTGCAAAAGAAGTACTGGCCTTAGTAGATAATCCAGAGGCACACATCGTCCACAAATCATTACCGGTTGATGACCCTAAAGTCCGTAAACCAGACATTACCAAAGCTAAAGAAATTTTAGGTTGGGAACCTAAGGTGGATCGGGCAGAGGGTTTAAGACGTACTTATGAATATTTTAAGAAAACAGTAAAAGTAGATTAGACTATGAATATCCTAATTACAGGAGGAGCTGGTTTTATTGGGTCTCACCTAGTACGCCATTTTGTGAAAAATTATCCTCAGTACCAAATTATTAACTTGGACCTGCTAACCTACGCCGGCAATTTGACCAATTTACGTGATGTAGAAGGTGCCGCTAATTATACGTTTGTAAAAGCAGATATTCAAGATATGGAAGCCATGCTCCATATTTTTAAGAAGCATCAGGTTGAGGGTGTATTGCACTGTGCAGCGGAATCTCACGTAGACCGGTCCATTACGGATCCATTGTCTTTTTTAAAAACCAATGTTTTAGGTACGGCTACTCTTTTACAGGTAGCCAAAACACAATGGGAAGGGGCTATGGATGGAAAGATTTTTTACCATATTTCCACCGATGAGGTTTACGGAAGCCTAGAAGATGAAGGCTACTTTTTGGAGGACACGGCCTATGATCCCCGGAGCCCCTATTCGGCGTCAAAGGCGAGTTCAGATCATTTTGTACGTGCTTATTACCATACTTATGGTTTGCCGGTCAAATTGTCCAATTGTTCAAATAATTACGGGCCGTATCAATTTCCAGAAAAATTGATCCCCCTCTTTATTAATAATATTTTACATAAAAAATCCTTACCCGTTTATGGGAAAGGAATCAATGTACGAGATTGGTTGTACGTAGAAGATCATGTAAGAGCCATCGATACCATTTTTCATAAAGGGACAATTGGCGAAACTTATAATATTGGCGGGCACAACGAATGGCGCAACATCGATTTGATCCGTAAATTATGTGAATTAATGGATCAAAAACTAGAACGACCAGTTGGGAGTTCGGAGCAATTGTTGACCTATGTGACGGATCGTGCTGGACATGATTTTCGCTATGCCATTGATGCGGGTAAAATAGAAAAAGAACTCGGTTGGACCCCGAATCTTCAATTTGCAGAGGGACTCTCAAAAACCATTGATTGGTATTTAGAAAATACAGATTGGCTAGAAGAAGTGACCTCCGGAGCTTATCTTAAATACTACGAGCAGCAATACGGAAAATAGGCTTGAAAACTAAATAGACTACTATGTCATCAAACCGATAAACCACAACATAATGAAAGGAATTATTCTCGCCGGGGGCTCAGGTACACGTTTGTATCCTATTACCATGGCTACTAGTAAGCAGTTGATGCCCATTTATGATAAACCGATGATTTATTATCCATTGGCAACGCTGTTGATGGCTGGGATCAGAGAGATCTTAATCATTTCCACTCCTAAAGATTTGCCTCGGTTTTCGGATCTTTTAGGAGATGGGAGTCAGTGGGGTTGTGCTTTTTCCTACGTAGAGCAACCTTCGCCAGATGGTCTGGCTCAAGCCTTTATTCTAGGGGCTGATTTTATTGGAGACGATAAAGTTGCTTTGATTTTAGGGGATAATATTTTTTACGGTGCAGGTTTAGAGAAAACACTTATTGATAATGTTGATCCAGAAGGCGGCGTGATTTTTGCCTACCAAGTATCTGATCCAGAACGCTACGGAGTAGTTGCTTTTGATGAAGACCTGAAAGCGATTTCGATTGAAGAAAAACCTAGTAAACCAAAGTCTAATTATGCAGTCCCAGGTTTGTATTTTTACGATAATCAAGTTGTAGAAATTGCCAAAAATATCAAACCTAGTCCACGTGGCGAACTAGAAATAACGGATGTAAATAAGCACTATTTAGAAAAAGGACAGCTCAAAGTAGGTATTATGGAGCGTGGTACAGCCTGGTTGGACACGGGGACCGTGGATTCCCTAATGAATGCTAGTCAATTTATTGAAGTGATTGAGAAACGACAAGGTTTAAAAATCTGCTGCCCTGAGGAAATTGCTTATCGCAAAGGTTTTATTAACGCAGCACAACTAAAACAAGTCGCCGAACCTTTACTTAAAAGTGGTTATGGGCAGTATTTAATGAATTTACTGAAAGAGGAAGAATTATAATGGGTTAAAATAAGCCCATTTTTAGCAGGTATCAAGGTATTATGAATAAAATATTAGTTACAGGAGCAGCAGGATTTATTGGTTTTCACCTAGTGGAAGCCTTGGTGAAAAGAGGGGATCAAGTTATTGGTTTAGATATCATTAACGACTACTATGAGATTGAACTAAAATATGCGCGATTGGCCCAAAGTGGTATTGTAAAAGATCAGTTAAAGCCAGGCGTACTAATCCAAAGTGAGGAATATCCCAATTACCAGTTTATTCAACTGGGCTTAGAAGACCGAGAGGGCATACAAGACTTATTTGTAGCAGAACAATTCACGGCAGTTGCCAATCTAGCAGCCCAACCGGGGGTACGCTATAGCTTGCAAAATCCATATGCTTACATTGACAGCAACATTGTTGGGTTTATCAATCTTCTGGAAGCTTGTCGGCATCATCAAGTCGGGCATCTGGTTTTTGCTTCCTCATCAAGTGTTTATGGATTAAATGAATCCATCCCCTATTCTGTAAAAGATAATGTAGACCATCCGATTTCCTTATACGCAGCCACCAAAAAGAGTAATGAGTTGATGGCGCATACCTATAGCCATTTATACGGTATTCCTTGTACTGGCTTGCGCTTTTTTACGGTTTATGGCCCTTGGGGCCGGCCAGATATGGCCATTTATTTATTTACTAAAGCCATTCTTGCTGGAGAGCCAATCAAGGTTTTTAATCAAGGTAAAATGATGCGGGACTTCACCTATATAGATGATATTGTTACAGGTATTGTCCGTGTTTTGGATCAACCAGCTAGTGGCAACCAAACCTGGGATGGAGATCAGCCAGACCCAAGTACTTCGCCAGCACCCTACCGTATTTATAATATTGGTAATAATGACCCAGTCAAATTAATGGATTTTATTGAAGCTATCGAAGCAGCAGCCGGACGCAAAGCTCAAAAGGAGTTCTTACCTATTCAGCCTGGAGATGTGACCAAAACGTTTGCAGACGTCAAAGATTTAGAGCTTGATTTTTCTTATCGCCCAAATACAGACATCCGTACGGGGGTCAAAAAGTTTGTAGATTGGTATAAGGGGTATTATAATTTAAGTTAAGGAGTATGTAAGAAGCTATTTGAAGTGTTTAATTCAAATAGCTTCTAAGCTCAGCAGTGCCCTTTTGGCGCGAAGGATGAAATTTAAATATGCGCAAATATGTTCTCTATTTTTAAGAAAAAAACAACACCTTCTCTAAAGGATTTTTCCATCCTGAAAACGGATTTTCATTCTCATTTAATTCCCGGTATAGATGATGGCGCTAAATCTATGGAAGATAGTATTTCCTTAATTGGTCAACTCATTGATTTAGGTTTTGAAAATATCATTACCACGCCCCATATACATAATGATTATTATCCCAACAGTTCAGCAATTATTCAAGCAGGTTTACAAACCTTACGTCCGGCACTAAAGGCCTCCGGACTCAATATAGACTTTCATGCGGCGGCTGAATATTATATGGATGAACATTTTGAAAGCCTTTTAGAAAACAAAGTACCTCTGCTAAAAGTAAGTAAGAATTTAGTACTGGTAGAAATGTCTTTTTTCGGAGCTCCTCCCAAATTAGAAGACTATCTGTTTAAGATGCAAATGCAGGGTTATAAACCGATTATTGCCCACCCAGCTCGTTATTCTTTTTTCAAAGGTCAATTACCTGCCTACGAAAGACTCAAGGATTTGGGTTGCCATTTTCAAATCAATTTATTATCTCTAGCAGGGTATTATGGAAAAGAAACCATGGAAACGGCCCAAAAACTGATCAAGCATAATTTAGTCGAGTACCTTGCCACCGATTTGCATCACCAAAGACACCTGGATAGTTTGAAAGCTGCTTTAGACAATAAGACTTTTACTAAATTTGTTATGGATTACGAATACCAAAATGCTTCCTTAATTCAATAACTTTACGGCCTAAACTCAGTTGCCCATTTTAAATGAACTACTATGTATAAACAACTACTCTATTCTTTATTAATCTGTATGAGTTTAAGTTCTTGTGTGACCCATCAACAATTGATCTTGTTTAATGATGGAGAGGAGCCTTTTTCGTATATACCTGAGGATCTAGATAATCTTACCCGTCCTGTAATTCAGACGGATGACATTTTATTTATTTCCTTAGAAGGAGACCCTGCTGCCATCGCCAGCTATACCAAAGGAGGAAGTGGAAGTAACATGATGATGGGAGGAATTGGTCAACAAAATCCTGGACTATTTGGCTACCTTGTTAATACACGTGGTGAAATTCAATATCCAGGATTGGGTACATTAAAGATCGGTGGGATGAGCACAGAGGAACTAGAAGCCATGCTCTACCAAAGGTTGGATCAGTATTTGAATAATTATGTGGTTACGGTCCGCCTGCTAAACTTTCGAGTTACCGTTTTAGGAGATGTAGCCATTCAAGGCCCTATTCAGGTTAATAATGAGCGCATCACTATTGTAGAAGCAATCGGTCAGGCCGGAGGTCTAACACCTTATGGCCATTCAAGTGCTATTCTTCTAATAAGAGAGCAAAATGGAGAGCGACAGTACCACCAGATTAACTTGCATGATAAAGACATCTTCAAGTCGCCCCTGTTTTATTTGAAGCAAAATGATGTCATTTACGTTCGGCCTCTTTCCCAAAAAACAGCTACCATTGCCAACCAATCTCGAAATATTGTACCCTGGATTGGGATCATAGCCTCTACGCTCAACTTGTACTTTTTGATTACTAGGCTTTAATTAAGGTAAATGAAGGTAAGTTTAAGTCAGTATTTAGAACAACAATGGCCAGGATCGGAATTTCATTTACTGCGATCATCCGACGTAATGGCCAATTATTTGTTGGAGAGCTTAAGTGTAAGGGCTAACGAATATTTAATTTGTGATCCCTTGCTACCAGTCTTTTTATTAGAGGCCCTCAAAGCACTGAAAGTTCAGCTTATTTTCATTGACCTTAAGAGCATAGATGGGAGCCTAGACCTAGATCTACTAGAAGATTTTCTCAGTTTATCTACCTTAATCAACGAGAAAGATGAGCTCGTTTACCGCAAGGACAATGCCGTTATTAAGGGGATCATCAGTAGCACACCCTGGCGGGACCCCAAAGAGTTACAGCGGTTTCTGTTTACTGGGCAACGGTATTACCTCAAAACCATACTTACGACTAATCTTAACGATTTAATTCATCCAAAAGCCAGTCAATATTACCAAGCAGACCTCATTGCAGGCCCAATTCAAATAGCAGGAGCATCCATTAATCTTGTGCTAAGACCTCAACCCAAGCAGGCCATTCCTGCCTTAAGTGGTTTTGGAAAAGTGCTTCTCCGTCCAGTAGTTTTAGCGGAAGCTCAATTGAAAGAAACAGATATCCCCGAAATTGACACTGATACTTTCCTTCCTAATCAAAGTTTAGAAAGAACAGAATCACTTTTTGTTCCATACTTTTTTCCCAGTTTTATACAGATTTTTTCTACCCAAAGAGCCACTTCGAAAAACCAATTGGCCGCCCGGGGGTTTAGCTGTATAATACCCTTTGAAGATCGCCTGGCAGATTTAAAATCAGCTACTTTTTTGACTAGATCAAAAGCTGGCGAACAATACTTGACGCAGGTTTTAGACGTCATTATTAATAGTCAAGAAGAGCTAATGCAGGTAAAGAAAAATAAATAAAAAATAGACCCCAATATCACCAAACCAAAAAACCACAAAACGATGAACAGCACCCAGAATAATATCTATGTAACCATTATGGCAGGAGGCGTGGGCTCTCGTTTCTGGCCAGCCAGCCGAAATGCCCGACCTAAGCAGTTTTTAGACATGTTGGGTTTAGGGAAATCTTTACTACGACTCACCTTCGAGCGATTCTTAAAAGTTTGTCCCGCCGAGCAGATATACGTGATGACTAACCAGCAGTATCGGGCACAAGTATTAGAGCATTTACCTGAACTCAAGGGGCATCAGATTCTCTGTGAACCCAGTCGGAATAATACGGCGCCTTGTATTGCTTACGCTGCCTTAAAACTCAAAAAGACCAATCCAAATGCTACCATGATCGTAGCGCCTTCCGATCATTTAATTACAGACGAAACTACTTTTGTAGCTAAAATTCAACAGGCGGCTAAATTTGCCAGCGAACAGCAAGCATTGGTTACCTTAGGTATTCAACCACACCAAGCACATACCGGCTACGGTTATATCAAGTATCAGGCTGCCGCTGCTGCTCCAGGCGTACATCGTGTGGATGCCTTTACCGAAAAACCAGATAAAGCGACTGCCGAGTCTTTTCTACAAGAAGGGAATTATCTCTGGAATGGAGGCATATTTATTTGGCAAGCTGCTACGGTTTTAGAGGCGTATATTCAATATGCCAATAGTATTTATGAAGTGCTTTATGCGGGTTGGGATCAATACAATACCTCGAAGGAACAATCTTTTATTAATGAGGCTTATCCAAAAACAGAAAGCATTTCAGTAGACTATGCAATTATGGAAAATGCGGATAATGTCTATACGATACCTGCTGATTTTGGTTGGTCTGATCTAGGAACTTGGGATTCGATTTACCAAATACAAGAAAAAGATGAAGCTCAGAATGTCGTTAGTCAATGTAATGCGCTGCTTCAAGATACTAGTGGTTGTTTGATTCATGCTGATCCTAAGAAAATGATTGTAGTTAAGGGCCTGGATGATTATATTATTGTCGATGATAAAGATGTCTTGATGATTTTCCCTAAAGCGGAGGAGCAATCTATTAAAGCCATCACTAAAGCGGTGAAGGACCAGGGAAAAGCTCAATACCTCTAATTTTTCTGGGAATTGGTACTTGATTTCAGCAAACTCAAGCGGATTTGCGTATTTTTCAAAAAATAACACCCTAAATTATGCTTCTTCCGATTGGTGATGACAATATCAAAGGCGGCTACTTCCCGATCTTCAGTTATTCTTTTATAGCCATTAATGTGCTAGTCTTTCTCTATCAGGTTTCTTTAGGTGAAAATATGGGCGTCTTTGTCTCCCATTTTGGCTCCATTCCTGCTGAAACCATGCAAGGTAAAGACTTGTATACACTCTTCACCAGTATGTTTTTACATGGGAGTTGGATGCACTTAATCGGTAATATTCTTTTCCTGTGGATATTTGCGGATAACATAGAAGCGATTGTAGGTAGTCGACGGTTTTTACGATTGTATTTTGTTGGGGGCTTATTGGCTCATGCTTTGCACATTTTCTTTTATCCAGACAGTGGTATCCCAACCGTCGGGGCAAGTGGAGCCATTTCAGCGGTTATGGGCGCTTATATTGCTATGTTCCCAACCTCTAGGGTGAAACTATTATTCTTTGTTATTCCTTTTAAAGTGCCAGCCTATCTGTTTTTAGGTGTTTGGATCTATATGCAAGTTCAAAGTGGGATCTCAACCCTACAATATGCTGAAGGCAATGTTGGTGTAGCCTATTGGGCTCATATTGGAGGTTTTATCTATGGCGTTTTACAAGGTTTGGCCTTTAGGCCTTATCTGAAGAAACCCTTAGCTCGGGCTTAGTGAACCTCAATAAGAGATGCAAAAGGTAGTAAAGAAAAAAACCGACACCCATGGCGTTTTCAATGGTGTTTTCTACCATAAAGGATAAAAAAATAATTAAATAAAAGCCTAATAATAACCAGTGGTGGTGATTTTTTTGATAGAAG
>CAXIDD010000096.1:0-11829 GCA_964021975.1 uncultured Saprospirales bacterium
TCAAAAATGATTGGATTCCACATTATTTATTGAATGTTTTCACTTTAGCCTTCGTGCTGGGAGCCTTTGTTTTTTCTGATGTTATCGCCCATGAATCTGGTTTATTAACCGTCGTAATTATGGGGACCGTACTCGGAAATTTAGAAGTACCAAGACTCAATGAAATTCTTTCTTTTAAGGAATCATTGAGTGTTTTATTGATATCACTACTCTTCATTCTGCTGGCCGCCAACATCAACATGGAAGACCTTTACCTAGTCTTTAATGATTGGCGTCCATTTGCCTTATTTGGCTTCATAGCCTTGATCTTACGTCCGGTCGGTGTTTTTTTAAGTACGCGTGGATCTGAGTTAAATGTCCGAGAAAAGATTTTCATTTCTTGGGTAGGTCCTAGGGGAATTGTTGCAGCGGGTATTGCCTCCCTTTTTGGCATCACTTTGACGAATAGTGGCGTACCTAAAGCAGAATACATCACGCCTTTAGTGTTCTTTATCGTCCTGGGTACCGTTCTTTTAAATGCGACTACAGCTAGATTAGTCGCTCGTGTTTTAGGCGTCATCCAAAGTAGTTCGGGAGGGATTATGATTCTTGGTAGCAGTAAGGCATCCAGGGTAATAGGTCAATATCTTCAGCAAAATGGCCGCAATGTAGTCCTGGTTGATAACAATGAAAGTAGTATCCGTCGTACCCGCGAATTGGGAATGGAAGGCATCCTTGCCAATATTTACAATGAAGATCTTACCGAAAAATTTGAGCTATTAGATGTAGGTTATTTATTTGCTATGACTAGTAATGCGGATGTTAATGCCTACGGTATCAAAAAATACAGTAAGGAGTTTGGAGAAAGAGGAAATTACCGTTTGATCACTTCTGAAGAATTGACCTTGGATATTGAAAGTAGACCACAAACAGGTTTATTTTCATATCATGATGATTTTCTTAATCTCAATGAAGTAGCTCGGGATTATCCGACAATCCATGAATTAGAAGTTGCTAGTATTGGGGAATTACGGACTTATTATGAGCAGCTAAATTCTAATAATAAGGCGATTCCCCTATTCATTAAAGATCAAGAAGGAAGTATCCATATAATTAAACGCGATTTGGAGGTAATGGATTTACCAGAGGGCGCCCTATATTTGGTATACTTGGGTCAAGAACTTGAAAAAGCAGCAGCAATCCCAGAGGAAACACCACTCCAAGATGTCGGTAAAGATTAAAATTTGCTGTATTAGTTCTTTGGAAGAGGCCCAATTAGCTGTAGAATCAAGTGCAGACGTTCTAGGACTAGTTGGGCCTATGCCAAGTGGGCCAGGGGTTATTGATAATAATTTAATTGCAAAAATTGCACAATCCTTCCCGCTACCTATAAAAACTTTTCTTCTAACTAGTGAAACGAGTGCGCAGGCTATTATTGCGCATCATCAACTCGTACATACTTCTAGCATCCAAATAGTGGACGAACTCCAGGAAGACCAATACCTGGATATTCGAAAAGCGCTACCGGATGTCGAGTTGATCCAAGTAATTCATGTATTAGACCAGCAATCCATCCAAACAGCTTTACTAAGAGCTGAACATGTCGATTACCTACTACTCGATTCTGGAAATCCCAACTTAGCAGTGAAAGAACTAGGTGGTACAGGCCGAACCCATAATTGGGAAATTAGTCGCGAAATTGTAGCTCAATCCCCTATCCCTGTTTTTTTAGCCGGAGGGCTTAATGCCTCTAATATTCAGGCTGCTTTAAATCAAGTGCAACCTTATGGAGTGGATCTTTGCTCCGGTGTTCGTAGTAATGAACATCTAGACACTCGTAAACTACAAGCTTTTATATCAGCGGCTCAGAAAGGCTAGCAAATATTTACTTTCAACTAAGAGTATGAAATAAAAAATGCTGCCTTTTTTTGGTTATATTTAGGAAGATCCAAGTCCAAACTATTCCTATGAAAAAGATTTTTTCTTTTGATTTTTCTAACCTTAGAGGCGACTTTTTTGGTGGCCTAACTGCGGGTATCGTAGCCTTACCATTGGCCTTAGCCTTTGGTGCACAAACCCCTATGGGGGCCATGGCTGGTTTATACGGAGCCATTGCCATCGCCATTGTTGCGGCCTTATTTGGCGGCACACCAACTCAAATTAGTGGTCCTACCGCTCCCATGACCGTTGTTTCGGCTGCAGTTATTGCTAGTGCCATCACTGAATCTGGGGCCGATTCCCTTCAAGAGGCATTGCCTATAATCATTGCAACGTTTTTTCTAGCTGGATTGATTGAAATGTTGTTCGGTGTCTTACAACTGGGTAAATACATACGGTATATTCCTTATCCGGTTGTATCAGGATTTATGAGTGGGATTGGGGTCATCATCATTATTACCCAAATTTTTCCTATCCTAGGTTATAATGCCAAGACTGATGAGGCATTAGTAAATGCCCGCTTACCTCACGCAGAAGAAGTGATTTTAGAGAAAATCTTACAAGAGGAAGAGGCCGAAGGTATTTTAAGTGGTTTTATGACCGCAGCAGATCTGGAAGAAACCAATCGGCGGGCAAAGTTAGTTACGCCCGAAGAAATCCGGCAAGAAGCCAGTAAGCAAGCCGGGCAAGAAGCCTCTGGTACCGTTGGAACCTTACAATATATTCAAAGGCCCTTTATTACCAAAGGTGGTATTGACTGGTATAACTTATTAATGGCCTTAGGAACAATCCTAATCATATATGGCTTTAAAAGAATCACCAAGGTGATACCTTCTTCCTTAGTAGCATTGATTGTTATGACTTTGATTGGCTATTTTGCTTTTCCAGGGCAAATTCCTGTCATCGGTGCCGTTGATACGGGCTTACCTCCTTTTTACCTTAATTTCTTCCCAACTTACTTTGATTTTGGTATGTTGGGAATGATTCTTGAATTTGCTTTTACTTTGGCAGCATTAGGGGCCATAGATTCCTTGTTAACTTCAGTTGTGGCAGATAATATCACCAAAACGAAACACGATAGCAACCAAGAATTAATTGGACAGGGATTGGGTAATATGGCTGGTGCTCTGATTGGAGGACTACCAGGAGCTGGCGCAACCATGCGTACCGTCATCAATGTTGATTCTGGTGGTAAAACGAAAATTTCAGGTGTCCTTTCGGGGCTATTTTTACTGGCTGTTCTGTTGGGTCTAGGCCCAATTGTTGCTTTTATTCCCAAAGGTGTATTAGCGGGTATTTTGCTAACCGTTGGTATCGGAATTATTGATTACAAAGCTTTCCGTCATTTCCGCAGTGTGGATCGAGCAGATATTATCATCATGTTGGTGGTCTTATTTCTTACTGTTTTTGTTCAACTACTCGTTGCTGTAGCCGTAGGTATGGTACTAGCTGCTCTTTTATTTATGCGTAGTATGTCTGATGTTGTAGATCATAAAACGAAGACCGCGCCGCTAAAAGGATTTGCTCGTGAAATATCATGGGCCGATGAAGGAAATATTATTGAAAGAGCCGGCGACAAGGTATACATCAAGCACTTGGACGGTCCGCTGTTTTTTGGTTTTGCTTCTCGCTTCCAGGAAATGATCAAAGCACTGCCAAATATAGAAGTAGTAGTCATCCGCATGGACAAAGTACCCTATGTGGATCAATCTGGACTATACGCCATGGAAGATGCTGTACAAGATTTACAAACTGCTGGTATTACGGTTATTTTTACTGGTTTGCATGGACAACCTAAAGATTTATTTTGTAGTATTCGCTTGGTTCCGGCCTTAGTACCAGATCAATTGTGTTTTGAAAACTTTGACGAGGCATTGTACTGGGTCGAAGATTACTTACATGTAGAACATAGTATATCTACAGAGAAGATGCGGAGGCGATAGTGATTGCCTTAGGAAACTGGGGTTTAAACTTAGTATTCCTGAGTAAACCTTAGGTGCCTTGGGTGCCTGCCTGCTTCAGGCAGGGTTCAAAAATAAAGTTTTTATATCCTTGCTTGTTGAAGCAAAATTTACAGAATTTTAGATTTTGCAGAATGGTGCTTGAGCTAGGTAAAGGATATATGCTTTCCTATGATCTCTTGTGTGCCCGCCTACCCGCCAGTAGCGTTCATAAACGTGTTAAAAAAGCTTTGCCTTTTATTTATAATTCTTATAAAAAAAACATAGTCCCTAATAAAAGTAGACAGAAGGTTATGGTAAATACAAATCCAATCCAAGTGATAGCAACCGGTTTGTCCAGCATTTTTAGCTGATAGCTAAAGATTCCATAGGCTAAAATGCCTGTCATCAATAATTCAAAGGTCACTGAAGTCCAGCTAAAATATGCTCTTAAATCCAAGAGCCCAAAAATAAGTATCACCAGCATAAATCCCAGAATAAGTCCGATGTAGGCCTTTCTGCTAATGGTGAGTTTTTTTTCTAAATCCATAGCTAGTAATTTACTTTTTAATAATAAACCAAATAGCTTACCAAAGCTAAAAGTCCTAGCATTCCAATAAAAAAGACAAGCCCTCCCAAACTTAACTCAAATGCTTGGTCTAATTTCTTTAGGTGCCCCATAAAAATGCTCCAACCAAAAATACCTATTAATAGTACTTGCAGAAGCACGGCAAACCAATCGAACTCAATTTTGACTTCTTGATATAAATTGTAAAATAGATAGCAAATTATTACTGCTAAGAACCCAATAATCAGTCTTCGGTTGACCTTGATCGTTTTATCCATTTTCTATTAAATTGAAATAATTGAATCCTAATTTAAACGAAATCGCCCGCAAATCCAAAGTGCTATTCCAGTAGAAGCTATTTTTTGAACGAATAGCTAATGAGTTTTTATTAAAAAACAGTACCTTTAGCCATCAATCAAAGTATAACTACTAATTACGGTAAGTGCCCTATCAAATTTAGAGGTTCAAGCCCTTTTTCAAGTTAAACAAACGACTACGAGCCCCGAACCTAAGAATATTTAATTATTGTAACCATTAAGTGAATAGCTCATGGCCATCTCGATCCAAGTAAAAATCAATGAAAAACTATACGTTAAAGATCCACAAGACACCAAGCTTGGTAAAAAGATCATCCAATTCAGTATTATTCTGATTGATGAAATTGGGTTTGAGCAGTTTAATTTCAAAAAATTAGCTGAACGGATCGGGTCTACAGAAGCCTCCATCTATCGTTACTTTAAAGATAAACATAGATTGTTGGTCTATTTACTCTGTTGGTATTGGGAATGGATGCGTTTTCGGATTGAGTTCAATACTACCAACATCCTGGATCCAAAAAGGAAACTAAAAATTGCTATTGCAACTATTGTTGATACGGCAAAAAAGAATACCAGCATTGAGTTTGTAGACGAGGATATTTTACAGCGAATTATAGTCGCAGAAGCTACCAAAGGTTACCACACCAAAGAAATAGATGAAGAAAACAAAGATGGTTTTTTCCTAACCTACAAGGCACTCAATAAAAGCATCGCGGATATCATTTTAGAAATTAGCCCTACCTATAAATATCCTCGTGCCCTCGCGGTAACCATGTTAGAAATGGCTAATAACCATATTTATTTTGCCCAGCATTTGCCATCCCTCACAGATATTACCCTAGAAGATGGCTCCTTTGACTCCGTTGTGGAATTATTAGAAGACTTTGCCTTTGGATTAGTTTGCCCAGGCGAAAAAATAACTTAAGGTTGATAAAAAATAAAAGCTCCGCTTTTATCACCTTTAAGGCTTTATAGGGAAAATACCCACCTCTTCCCCCAAACAGAGTAGGTTATTTAATATTCGCTCCTTTTGTTGTGGTGTTAATGAAATTGTGCGTTTATAACCACCATCATAATAGACTCGGATTTTAGAAATAGGGTCAACCGTAAATAGATAGAACAAATCCATAGGAATCACACAAGTGTGATTATAGATCCTCATATTGGTACTGCTGTCAAATGTGCCTTTATCAGAAAAATTCAGTACCGGTTCGATCCGGCTGCTATCCGTCATAATCACAATCCTATTCATATCTCCTGACCCGATAGTTTGAAAGTTTCGTTCGGCTAATGCCAATGTCATGAAAAAGGAGCCTACACTATCGTTGCTCGAATACGAAAGTAATGCTTTGCCTTCTTCAATTATTTTAAACCCATCCATAGTTTGGAAGTTACTAGGCACCATGTAACCAACGTTTACAATTGGTGCTGCAATGACCAACGTACTATCGAATGGATCAACGTCCTGACGGATAGAATCACACTGTGCACTCGCTACTCCACTCCAAGCTAAAAGAACTAGGAAAAAAAAACATCTACCAATTACCTGCATCTTTATCTGTGTTTGGTGCAAAAATAATAGACTTTATTGATATTTAAGGGCTAATTTTAGGCTTAAGCCAAAGAAGGTTTTATTTTTAGATCTTTATTTTCCAAAAACTAAATTCACCATGAAAGGACTAAAAACCGTTTGTTTACTTTTTCTAGCGACTTGTTTTATTACTGTCCCCCAACAAGCAGAAGCACAAATTGTAAAAGACATTTTGCGAAAAGCATCAAGAAGCTTAGAGAATAAAGCGGAAGACATGATTGCTGAAGCACTTGCCGAAGCCGTAGCCCGTCAACTACAAAAGAAAATCGACAATTACTTTGATGATCTAGCGCGGGAGACTTACCGTCAAGATAGTATCAACAGAGTGGAAAATGGCGATACCCTACGTTACAAAAACTACCAGGAAATGATGTCTGACATGCTGGGCAACATGAATGACAACTCCGCCATTCTTGATGAATATGAGTTTGATCTAACCCTTGACGTAGAGATAGCCAGTGGCAAAGAAGTAGATGATTCAAAGTTCTTCTACACGAAAGATAAAGCAGTATTTGGAGTGGAGCAGAATGATGGCAAAGAAGGGACTAGCTTAATGCTATTTGATTTGGATAATAATGTAATTGTCCTATTCAATGAAGATAAGAAAGGCAAGAAAACGGCCCAGGCATTGCCTTGGTTATTAGATATGGGTGCCGTTGTCGCTGCCAGTGATGATCAAGGGCTAAACCCTACCAATATTAAAAAAACAGGTCAGCAAAAAATGATTGCAGGCTACAACTGTGATGAATATACCGGTGAAACCGAAGAAGAAACCTTTGAGTTTTATGCCACTCCGGATCTTGCAGAATATTGGGAGAACTCTATGGGCCAATTCATGCAGCGTTTCACCAATTATGAATACAATAACGAGCTCCAAAAAATTGATGGCATGGTACTCGCATCCGTCAATAAAAAGAAAAAAGCGGAAAAGAAAACCAAAAAATTCAACTTGAACAAAAAGAAAGAAGGCCCAGATCCAGATACCGATAGCTGGACCGTAACAAAAGTTTCTAAAGATAAATTTAAAGTCACTAAAGCCGATTATGAATTTGTGACTTTAGGTTCTTATTAAATTCACTCTGAGTTTTTAGAAGTACTGGTTTTAGGCCTGAACTTGTTTATCTTTGTCTAAAACTAGTACTCCTGTGAACAACGCTACCGCCATACTACTAATCACTTGCCCAGACCAAAAGGGCTTGGTTGCCATTGTTACTGACTTTCTACACCGCAATAATGGAAACATCATTTCTCTGGAACAACATGTAGACAGAGCCGCCGCTCAATTTTTCATGCGCGTCGAATGGGAATTACAAAACTTTGAGATTCCGAAAGACAAAATTGATGATTATTTCGGTACACTGATTGGCAATAAATTCCAAATGAAATGGTCGCTTCATTTTACGGATCAAAAACCGAGAATGGCTGTCTTTGTCTCTAAGATGTCGCATTGTTTGTATGATATTTTACAGCGGTATAAATCTGGAGAATGGGCCGTCGAGATTCCCGTTATAGTCAGCAACCACGCTGGGATGGAGCAACTAGCCCAACGTTTCGACATTCCCTTTAAACACCTGCCGATTACCAAAGCCAACAAAATCGAACAAGAGGCCCAGCAAATTGCGCTGATGCAAGAACTTGGAGTAGATTTCATTGTTCTGGCTCGTTATATGCAGATTTTAACGGATAATTTCATTCGGGCTTTTCCTAATAAAATCATTAATATCCATCATTCTTTTTTGCCTGCTTTTAAAGGAGCTAAGCCCTACCATTCGGCCTACGAGCGTGGTGTAAAGATTATTGGAGCTACCAGTCATTATGTAACTGCAGATCTGGATGAAGGCCCAATTATTGCGCAGGATATACGTATGGTTTCTCACAAGGATAGTGTCAAGGACATGATTCGAAAAGGTAAAGACATGGAGAAGGTAGTCCTTTCTCGGGCCATTTGGCTAGAATTAAAACATAAGATCTTACCTTACAAAAACAGGACTATTGTTTTTGAGTAAGCATATATTTAAACTTCATCTTCCTTAGATATGGATCCTAGCACCGAGCACCCAAAACATTCCAATATTCCAAAAAGGAAATCGATTGCGGTATTACCGTTTGTAAACTGGAGTACCGACCCTGATAATGAATATTTTAGTGATGGTATTACGGAAGAGATCATTAATGCCTTAACTCGTATTCCCGGATTAAAGGTTATTGCTCGGACGTCCTCCTTTGCATTCAAGAATCAAAATATTGATGTTCGAACCATCGCACAGAAATTAGGTGTCACGACCATTTTAGAAGGAAGTGTCCGAAGAGTAAACAATCGCGTACGCATCACAAGCCAGCTCATTAATCCTGAAGATGGATCACATTTATGGTCTAAGAATTTTGACCGCGAGTTGGAAGACATCTTTCGTTTGCAAGATGAAATTAGTGCGCTTATTGCAGATCAAATTCGTGAAAATTTTGGACACTTTGACATCCCTACCCTTACTCCAGCTACGCCCACATCTAAGATCGAAGCCTATGATTTTTGGCTAAAAGGCAGTTATCACTTGAAACGAAAAGGGTTTGAGGATATGAAAAAAGCCTTGCAATTTTTCATCAAAGCAAGTCAATTAGATCCAACTTATGCGGATGCCCAGGCTGCTCTAGGGGAGGCATATATTCATGCTGCAGGCTTTGGTATATTGGATAATCAAGAAGCACATCGATTAGCTAGAAAAGCAGCTACTAGTGCTATTCAATATAATGCTGAGCACGCACAAGGGCACAAAGTACTGGCATTCATCAAGTTGTTTTTTGATTGGGAATGGGAGGCCGCTTTATCAGAATATGAATTGGCAATAGCGAATGGTCTTCCACATCAAAATGAATTTGCCAGTTACTATGCTATTTTTATTGAAGAAGATTTTGAAAGAGCTATTGCCATAGCCCAACAAGTAATTATTACTGACCCCCTACACGTAATTCCTTATTGGCAACTAGGCCTAGTATATTATTTCACCAGACGTTTTGAGGAAGCCATCCATGCTTTTAGCCAAGCTTTAGAAATTGATCCAAACTTTGGAGAAGCTTTACGGTTCAGAGGTTTAGTACGGGGCTACTTGGGTAAATTCACCGAAGCTTTAAGTGATATTAACCGTACCCTTGAATTGACTAGCGGTCAAGGGTTAGCAAATATAGATTTATTAATTGTAAAAATCTTAATGGGTAAAGTAGAAGAAGTAGCTACCGTATTGAATACTAAAACATATCAAGATTCTTCTGACCCCGCATTGTTGTACGCACTTTTAAACAACCCAGATAAAGCGCTATTTTGGCTTGAAAAAGCCTATGAAGAACGATCTGTAATGCTGGTCACCTTAAAAAACTTTTGGGTTTGGGACAACCTTAGATCCGATGCTAGATTTCAGAAGATTTATACTCAGATGAATTTCCCTAAATCTACCTTAAGGGAAAATACACTCCAGCCAGTCTCTGCCTTTCAAGCTGTACAGCCGAACAATAATTTACTTAGCCTAAAAGAAATTCAACAATCTACTCAAAACCTTGATCAAGTCATTACCAAACAAAAAATCTTTCTTGATCCTGCTTTATCATTACGTCAATTAGCAGAGGCCATAGATTTACACCCCAATAAATTATCTTGGTTACTCAATGAGCATATAGGTAAAAATTTTAATGAATACATTAATGCTTATCGCTTAGAAGTTTTTAAAAAGAAAGCTTTAGATCAAAAAAACAGTCACCTGACTTTACTTGGCTTAGCTTACGAAAGCGGATTTAATTCAAAAACCGTTTTCAACTCTTTTTTTAAAAAGATGGAAGGTTTAACGCCAAGAGCCTGGGTAAAAAGTCAAAGATAATGATGCCAACTCCACCTGTCAAAACCAGTTCCTTTTCTAATTATCAAATAATATTAGTTATTCTTTTTGTTTTGATTCTTTTCACCATCGTGGTGGATTATTTAACCCTACCTGCCCTATCTGCTATTTTGCTGTCGGAGTTACAAATTAGTACTTCACAATTTGGTTTATTGGTTTCTGCCTATGCCTTCAGCGCAGGTATTTCTGGTTTTCTAGCTACTACTTTTGCAGATTGTTTTGATCGAAAACAACTATTATTGATTTACTATGCTGGTTTTTTGTTGGGCATGTTACTTTGCGCAAGTGCTGGCTCCTGGGCAGTATTGGTAATTGCCAGAATAATTACTGGATTTTTTGGAGGAGTAGTGGCCTCCATCTGCTTTGCTATTATTTCAGATCTATTCCATATTGATCAGCGCGGACGTGTAATGGGTTATATTCAAATGGCTTTTGCAGGTAGTCAAGTGGCCGGACTTCCTCTAGCTCTGTACATGGCCAATCAATTCAACTGGCAATTAACTTACTGGATTTTTTTTGGGTTTGGCTTAATCATTATTATTACTTTTCTGATTTACATCAAACCGATAAATGCGCACCTTCAATTAAGTACAAAAGAAGCCCCTTTTCAACATGCTTTAAAGGTTGGAATTAATCCTAGGTACTGGATTGTTTTCTCTAATAATTTGCTAATTGTGCTAGGTGACGTTGCTTTTATGACTTTTAGTGCCGCTTATTGCACCAACAACCTTGGAATAAGTCTAGAACAGTTACCACTTTTATTTGGGATTGGTGGGGCTGCCACCCTAATTTTCGGACCGATCTGGGGCCTACTTTCAGATCGTTTTGGAAAGCTCAACATATTTATAGTTGGCTCTTTACTGGCTATCTTTATGATTCTAATTTACAGCAATTTAGGTAAGGTAGACGCTTGGCTAGTTATTTTGATCAACACCCTACTTTTTATTGGTATCAATGCGCGTATGGTTACTTCTACAGCTATTGCTACAATCTTACCACATCAAGCAGATAGAGGCACTTTTATGGCCCTGGATGCTTCTTTACAACAGCTAGCAGGAGGCATTGCCGCTTCGGCTGCAGGCTTAATTGTTTTTCAAACCGATAATGGTATGATTAGCCAATACCCATTACTAGGATTCCTTGTCATTTTACTGATGATGGCTACCATTGGCTTCATGTTTTTGATAAATAGGCTAGTCCATAAATAATCTATGAGTACCATCATAGTAAGACACCATAGTACCCGCCTTTAGGTCTCTTGAATCAAAAAGTCCGGAATCTCATTAAAAGGTCCGTAATCTTATTTCGGGACGATTGCCTCTTCCTGTCCCTTCATCTTTGTAAGGTCAATTGATAGAAATATCCATTGTGAATCTTCACTTACAAAATGAAAAACATGCAAAGCCTGAAATTACTTTTTAGCATTCTCACACTATTACTTTTATCGACCTGGTTACTAGGCCAGGAACTAAGCCAAACCGTTCGAGGGACCATCTTAGATCAAGATAATCAACAAGCCCTCATTGGAGCTGAAGTCATTGTAGTTGATAGCGCCCCACTCAAAGGAGCAATTACAGACGAAAATGGACAGTTTAGATTAACGGCAGTACCCGTA
>CAXIDD010000097.1:0-11822 GCA_964021975.1 uncultured Saprospirales bacterium
CGAGGCAGCAACAATTCGTGTCCGGTAGCATCATCTAGTACCAGAATATCTCTTTTCAAAATTTGATGTACTTCACCAACTATCATATCACCAACCCGATCTACATAGCTCTTATAGATTTCGTCTTTCTCTAATTCCATAATTCTGGAAATGAGCGTTTGTCTAGCAGCCATAATTGCCCGCCGACCAAAATCTATCAGTTCTAATTGCTCGTAACATTCCTCTCCCACTTCATAATCCTCATCGATTGCGATAGCTTCTGAAATAGAGATTTGACTACGATCATCCGTCACCTCACCATCTGGCACAATTTCACGTACACGCCAAAGCTCAAGATCCCCTTTTTGGGTATTAACAATAACATCAAAATTCTCATCTGAGCCATATTTTTTGCGTATCAGTGTCCGGAAGACATCTTCCAGTACTCTTACCATTGTAGGGCGATCGATATTTTTCCCGGTTTTAAAGTCCGAAAAAGTTTCTACCAAATTCATATTGAATTATTTTTTAAATGTAATTTTTACGATTGCTTTTCTAATTTGGTCATAAGGGATTTCCGTTTCAACGGTTTCTTTAATTTTCTTTTTCCCTTGTTTTCTTGTTTGCTGTGATTCGAGGACGATGCCTTGATCGTCTGCTTTTATTAGACTGCCTTTGTATTTTTTATCGTCATCATGTAATAAAACTTCCAGACGGCGACCAATATTTTTGGTGTATTGCCGAGCTAATTTTAAAGGTCGGTCAACACCTGGCGAGGATACTTCTAAGGTATACTTTTCGCCCATCCATTGTTCATCGTCAATATACGATTCAAGAAAACGACTCAAACGTTGGCATTTCCGAAAAGTCATACTTGAATCACTATCTACAAATGCTTGTAATTTTTTATTAGCAGGGTTGTATTTCACCTCTACGACAAAACAATCCTGATATTCTTCTTCTTGAAATTTTTGTTCTAATAAATCTCTGGTTCTTTCCTCAATCACAGTTCTCTATTTTTTTCAATCAGGGTAATGGAGCTATGTAAAAGAACTTAATAGTCCTTAGAAGCTATTTGAATTTAGCACTTCGAATTTGTTATTGATGATTTTCAATAACAAATTCCAATAGCTTCTTAAAAAAATCCATAAAAAAGAGGGAACCTGATGGTTCCCTCTTTTTTTACTTTCCCTTAGTGTTGTTACAAATGTAAGACTTTTTAATCTAAAATGCCATATTTTAGGAGCCGAAGTACAGCAGGATAACTACTTATATGTTAGGAAATTAATAAAGTGGACTTCTTTTTGCACTAAAATACTATTCATTTGTTGTTTATCTTTGTAGACCAATGATGCAAAAGCATTTTTCACAAATACAGTGGTAAATATAACCTTCATATTAAAAATGCTTTTATCAAGATAAACCAAAAAACAAGAAAGAAATGAAAAAACCATTAATGCTACTCGCTTTTCTAATTTTTGCAACCAGTATCAATCAATTATACGCCCAGAGCACTACGGCTAATAAAATGTGGAAAACGCTCTCTAAAATTACCTTTAAAAAGGAATATGATGAGATGCTGGGTTTCAAGGTGGACGTTCCGGTCTTTAGTGAAGAAGTGAGTGCGCTTGGCGATAAAGAAATTGAAATTAAAGGTTACATCATTCCGGTAGAAGGATACAAAGGGCAGAAAGAGTTCATATTTTCGGCTTATCCTTATAACATGTGTTTCTTCTGTAATGGAGCTGGACCAGAGACAGTAATGGAAGTTTACGCCAAAGAAGCGATTAAATATACTTCAGAACCGATCATCATTCGTGGTAAATTAGAGTTAAATGATTCGGATATCAATCGTTTATTTTATGGTTTGCAGGACGCTACTTTTGTAAGAGCGGCGCAGTAACAGTCTTAGTATCTGCTACTTCGATAGTTGAAACAGGATTTTCAGAATTGGCAGAATTTTCAGAATTGCTTACTTAATTTAGGTTAAGTACTAATCCTGAAAGTTCCGTTTCAACCCTATTAAATAAAGCCATTTACACGCACGCAGCGTGTAATCTTTTTAAATATTGTGGATGGTGACCTTCCCAATTAATCGAGGCTTTATATTTCCCCTTTTGTATTTGAATAGAAATAGCCTCTTTAGCAACTATATAATGTTGACTTCCAAATCTAAGGAGTCAGTTCTGATAGATTCTAAAATCGTGTTAATCGCCTCTTCACATTTAATTTATTTAGCACAAACTTCCCGATAAAACATAAAAAAGTCCTTCCGCCAATTAGCGAAAGGACTTTTTTATCTTATAGTAATTGTTTACATCTTATTGTAGACGGAAACGTATTGGTAAACGGAACTGTACTTTTACAGGTCTTCCCCGTTGTTTTCCAGGTGCCCATTTGATGCCTTGAGTGTTCATTTCATTGACCACTCGAATGGCTTCTTCTCCACAGCCTGCACCAATGTCACGTAGTAGACCGGCATCTGCAATAGTACCATCTTTTTCTACAACGAACTGTACAACCACGGTACCTTCTACACCATTTTCTCTAGCAATTGCTGGATACTTCAAGTTCTTACCGACGAATTCGAAAACTTTACGGTCTGAACATTTTTTCCGAGCTGCTTTGTCTGGTTCTGTTTCACAACCAGGGAACAATGGCATATCTTCCACTACCATAAAGATTTCATCCTCTTCTGGTGGTGGTGGTGGTGGTGGTGGCGGCGGTGGTGGCGGTGCCTTTTCAACCGGCTCTTCGATAAGGATTTCATCATCGGCTTCGATAGACATATCTTCGAATTCCGGTTCTTCCTCATCTAATAATTCTTCCTCCGGTACTTCTTCGATGACCGGTGGTGGTGGTGGTGGTGGCGGCGGCGGTGGCTCAGCAGTACGAGGTGGCTCGATTTCGATGTCTTCTTCAATCATGATGAAAGCACCTTCATCTTCCAATTTTTCCTCGTATTGTGTCCAACTAAATGCAAGTAAGGTCAAACCTAAAGAGGCAACTAAACCTACATTAAAAAAAGTACCACTCAAGCGAAATGGATTCGCTTCTGGATACTTATTTCTCGCAGCCAGGGAGCTTGAACTTGAACTTCCAGATAGGCCGCTTTCAGCTTTCTTTGCAAAACGATTACGCATAAAGAAGATCATTCCTAAGATCAACGCAACCATCCCAACGAAAGCCAGCACAAATCCTGATCCGGATACAGCTAGATTACTCATTCTGACGAGATTTTATTTGAAAAAAAATTATACTTATTGCAATTAAAGCTCCGACTAAATTAGCTAGCATATCCCACCAATCAAAATAACGCCTTGGAAAAAAAGTAAATTGGACCCATTCCAAAGTAATTCCGTAGGCAGCTGCTGCTAAAAAAGTCATCCAAGTATTTCTGGATGTAAGCTTTTTATTTTTATATAATCCCCATGCAATACTCAAAGTTAAGACTAAATAAGCCATTAAATGACCTATTTTATCCGGTCCAATTGACATTACATCAGGAAGAGGCACTTTTGCCCCAAAAATTGTAGACAGTAAAAGAATTATAATAAAAACGCCAACTGCTGGCAGATAATAAATCATTTACGGTCACTCTATTGGCATAGATGCACCATTTAAAAAAAATGGTGTATGCCATTAAAAAATATTTTTTTTAATTAACCAAAGCTTCATAAGCTTCACTGTCCATTAAAGCATCTAATTGGGAAGGATCAGCTATTTTCACCTTTACAATCCACCCATCTCCATACGGAGATTCATTAATGGCCTGTGGGTTATCGTTTTCTGCTTCATCCAATTCTTTATTGAATTCCAGAATTTCTCCACTGATAGGCATAAATAAATCAGAAGTCGTTTTAACCGCTTCTACGGTTCCAAAAACTTCATTTTGATCTAGTGTTTCTCCTACCGTTTCAACCTCCACATAAACGATGTCCCCTAATTCTTCCTGTGCAAAGTCTGTAACACCGATATAAGCAGTACCATCTGCTTCCACTCGAATCCACTCGTGCTCTTCTGTATATTTTAAATCAGCTGGAAATTCCATTATGATAATTTGGTTTTTTACAAAAAAATCAGAAAAACAGCTATTTGGGTCTCCAAAACCGCCATTTTCTATTTGGAAGCTAAAAATAGTTTATTTTTTGAATTAGTAAAGCATAAAAAATAACTTTTCGATTTTGACGGAATCTTTTGCCTAAATTCTTCGTTAAAAAGCCCCGTCAATACCCTGCATTGCCTGTGTTTTTTGCCTTGTCTTTAGGCAAGATCTTCTCGGCCAAAATGGAAAATTTATTCTCTACACTTTACTTAGCAGAAAGCCGGTACAGTTTTTCTAAAAAAGAAAATTACCAAGTAGGTGATCTATAAAAAGTAATGGGAAGCTACTTGCGTAGTTTCCCATTACTTTTTATACTTAATGAATAGCTATAGTTTAAGCTTCTTGTGCTGCTTTAGCTATAAAATCTTTAACCCATCCGGTCGTCATAGACTTTGGACGCTCTAGTGGGAAGCCTAAGGCTCTTGCCCAGCACTGGGCTGATAATACACCCAATGCTCTTGAGACTCCAAATAGTACCGTGTAAAACTGGTATTCTTTTAATCCATAATGAACCAGGATCGCACCAGAGTGTGCATCAACGTTTGGCCAAGGGTTTTTCACTTTTCCTAAACTTTCCAAGATTCCAGGGACGACGTCAAATAAATCCCAAACGATGTTTACAAAATCATCGTTTTGGATGTTTTCTTCTGCAAAGACTTTTTGTGCTACAAACCGAGGATCAGGTCTACGCAAGACTGCGTGTCCATAACCAGGAATCACCTGACCAGCGGATAAAGTACTGTTCACATATTCTGCAATTTCATCTTTGCTTGGTTGAGTAGTTCCTAGTGCATCCGTCATTTTGAAGATCCACTTGATCACTTCTTGATTCGCAAGACCGTGTAAAGGACCGGCTAATGCTGACATACCTCCAGCAAAAGAAAAATAAGGATCACTTAATGTAGACCCAACTAAATGAGTGGTGTGAGCAGAAGCGTTTCCTCCTTCATGATCCGCGTGAATCGTTAAATAAAGACGCATCAAGGATTTAAACTCAGTGACATCATTACCTAACATATGCGCAAAGTTACCGGCCCAATCCTGGGATACATCCGGTGCGATATGCTTGCCATCATGATAACTTCTACGGTAAATATAGGCAGCTATCCGAGGTAGACGGGAAATTAAATTCATGACATCCTCATAGGTAGGATCCCAATATTCGTCTTTGCTTAATCCTTCTGAATAACGACGAGCAAAACAACTTTCTGTTTGCATAGCTGTAATGGCCGTTACAAACTGAGTCATTGGATGCGCATCCGCTGGTAAGACATCTAATGCTTTGAAAACGTGTTCAGGAACATTACTTCTACGTACCCATTCTCTAGTTAGCCAATCTACTTCCTCTTCCGTAGGCACTTCTCCAACCAACATTAGCCAAAACAATCCTTCCGGACGAGGTTCTTTCCCAGCGGCACCTTTAGGTAATAGTTCTTTTAGTTCAGGAATGGAATAACCACGAAAACGAATTCCTTCAATTGGATCCAACTGTGAAGTTTCCCAGATCATCATTTTAATGCCTCTGGCTCCGCCATACAATTGCTTTAGTACAACTTCATCAACTTTTTTGTTACCATGTTCTTTTAAAAGTGCTTTTACTTCTGAACGCAAAGCAGTCGCTTTGTCGATAAACTTTTTCTTCAGTGGATCCATTAATTGGTTTGTTTTATATGTTTCGATCAGCTTTAGTCGTGCAGTTTTGGAATATAAAGTTGCTGATCTTTGTATTAAATTCCAGTACGTGCAAATTTATCAAATATTATTCTATTAACCCGCTAAACACCCCAAATTGTTCATCCTATTTGTCCCTTTTTTTAGATTTGTCGGTGTATTTCAGGATGCTTTTGTTAATTATGGTAAATAGCCATATTTTAGCCCAATTCCATACTATATTATTCAGATCATTCACCGTTTGTTCAAAATATAATTATGCTAGTTGTACAAGGAAAAATTATCAGTGATGCCGTAATAGAGGAACAATTCATGTGTAATTTAGAAGCTTGCAAAGGTGCCTGCTGCTGGGAAGGGGACTACGGTGCTCCCCTTGAAACTGCAGAACTAGATATCCTTAAACAAATTTACGATCACATTAAACCTTATTTAAGTGCCAAAGGCATCTCCGTGATTGAAAAAGAAGGTTTGTTCACTTATTACACAGAGGCAAAAGAATACGGGACACCACTCATCGATAATGGTGCTTGTGTATATATGACTTATGATCCACAAGGAGTGGCCCAATGTGGTATTGAACAAGCCTATAATGATGGCGTCATCAATTTTAAAAAACCAATTTCCTGCCACCTCTATCCCATCCGTGTAACTGCAGATGAAAAAACTGCATTTGAAGCCTTAAATTATGACCGCTGGGATATTTGCTCCGCAGCTTGTAAAAAGGGAGCTGAACATAAGATGCCCGTCTTTCGATTTGCTAAAGCGGCCCTCATCCGGAAATATGGTGCAGATTTTTATGCAGAACTAGAAGCCGCTTTTGAGCACCTTAACAATTAAATGTGCATTTTTTACGGGTAAAACTTGCATTTCATTGAGAAAAAGGTTTTTTTTGGGGTATAGTTTGCTTGATGTAGCAACTCATCTTATTTTGATTTGGTATACGCCACATTACTTCTCATGAACATGAAACGATTATTTTCCCTTTTAGGGAATGGTGTGCATTACCCAATTTGCACATTAGAAAAGAAGTAAATTTTAGGTTAGTTTACTTGAATAAAGATAAATAAGATTACGCTACTCAATTTTATGAAGTTGGTTTCTTCGGCCTGGCATTTGACCCAGGCCGCTTTTTTTTTCCCTCCTTTTAAGAAATAAAAGCCTTCCCGAAATAAATTCGAGACAGGCCATTTAGCTATGGTCAACTTCGATTTTACCGCCTCAATTGGCCTGAAAATCTTCCATAACAATTCTCAATAGGCAATTTCAAATAGGTACTAAAGTAAAAAGCGATAAGTCCATTTTAATAAAAAGATATTATGCACCTTCCGAGAAAAAAGATTGTCCCGTAAACTTGGTAAAATTTCTTCCTCAGGATTTCCCGCTGCATTGGTGCCTTGATTCCAAACTAAAAACAACTCCGACCCCGGCACATATTCCCAACGTGCCACGGCATTCGAACGCCATTGCATAAAGTTAAAGTTGGGGTCATCAAAACTAAAATCTACGATCCCGTCTAAATCTTCATCTACTTGATAAGCTCCACCATTAAAGGCGATTTGAGCTTGATCAAAGGCTACAAATCGATCGTCAAAATCTCGGGACATAGATGCTCCAACCTGCTTGAACCCGCCATAAATACCCTTCGAAATAAAGGCTTGTCCATAATATTGAATCGTAAAGTTGGGCGTAATATTAAAAGTCCACCGCAGCGTTGTACTAAAAGTCCTTTGCTTTATATTCCCCATAATATAGCGGTCACGGCCATCTACTTCACCAAGATTATCTACAAACTGAGCTTTACGCTCAAAAACATTATAGCCAGGACGTACACTTAAACTCAAAGCATTTGTGGGCTGAAAATTCGCACCAATGGAAATCCCTTGATAGGCAACCGTCTTAGGCGCATTTTTTTCAAAACCTCGTGAAAGATTATAGTTAGCACTAAAGGAAGCCTTTTTTCGCTGATCCGTATAAATGTTGGACCAGATGTTGATTCCTTGACTTCTACGTAAAGCCGGACCACCTCGTAAATCTGTATTCGAAATATCTTTGCCTTCAAATGTAAGACCAGCACTGAGTTCCCAGAAATTTTTAAACTGGGTATGAAAATTTGTATTCCAGGCTTGGTAAAGGTTCTCACCACCAAAATCCCAGCGTAAATATTGATTCACATTAAAGCCCATCCAATTGAAAATGCTGAATGGTTCGTTGATCCGGTAGCCCGCCCAATAATAATTATTGATTTCATCGGTATTCCGTAAAAAGCCAACATCGTTCAACTCCAATTCTGGGGACCGCCAGGTCACACCGCTTTCGAAAATAAAATTTCCATTTTGTTTACCTAAATTAAAAGTACCAGAGGATCCTGTTAAACTAGTTGCGGTACTATCCACACTCAAATAATCAGCATCTGGTCTTTGAAAGTAATGTTCAAAAGCAGTTTGTGTATTCAAAATCGCTCGCTGGGAGCCGTTTCCCTGACTCATCAAAGCACTAGCTTGGATGTAATAGGTCCGATCTTTCCAGAAATGGCGCAAATCTAAACCTCCAGTAAAAGCAGATTTATGGAGATAATCCAAGTTAGTATTCCGAAGATCTCTTTGAGTAGCTGTAAAGATGCCACCTAAAACCGTTTGTCCTTCATTAAAGTCTTGTGTGACCCGACTGACAAAATAATTCGTTAAAGGTTCTACCACTTCTCTTCGTTGGGCATCTCCGTTTTGAATGGTAGCATATTCGCGGTCCGTAACGGATTCTAAAATTGCAATTCCGGTGCCTTTTTTAGTTTTCCCACTAAATTTTGCTGCGCCTAAAATAGTCGTGTTGGTAGGTATATCAGCATACTCTCCATCTCCTAAGCGCGGCCTACCGTGTGGAGACCGGCCAATCCGACGAGAATAAAAAGCATTATCTGAAGTGAAATCACCGCCTGCTTCCGCACGCGTCAACTGATAATCAAAAAGGTTTCTATTTTCAATAAAGAAAGGTCTTTGCTCTGGAAAGAAAATCTGAAAACCATCAAGATTGATGGCCGCAGGATCTGCTTCAACTTGCCCAAAATCAGGATTAATGGTAAAATCCAGCGTGAGGTCACCTGTAAGCCCAACTTTACCATCCAGACCAATTCCCAGGCCACGGTCATTCCCCGTAGCAAAAGGATTGCCTTCCTCGCGTTCAAAGCTCTCTAGGCGACCAACCATATAAGGTTGTAGCTCAATTTGTTTTTGAGGTTGAATATCCTTTAGCCCTTCTAAATTACCGAATTCACTAACCCAGTTATTACTAGTCCTAGGAATGTACTGCCAAATATTACGGGCGCCAGATCGAAAATCACGTCGCGTAAATTGAATGCCCCAAGTATGTTCTTTTTTCAAACCATACCGAATCTGGCTAAACGGTATTTTAATTTCTGCGGTCCAGCCTAGGCTATCTATTTTAGTATCTGTAAACCAAATGGGATTCCAAGATTCGTCCCAATTTTCACCATTATTGGAGATAAATTCATCTCCTTTTACACCAGCAGCTGAAATTGTAAAAGAAAAGGCAGTTCGTTTATCATTATAGGAATCAATATTAATTTCAACCCAGTCCCCTGCGAAACCGTCTCTTCTAGACATTCGCTGTTCGATTTTCTCTGGCTCATTATCAAAACAGCGAAACCCGACATAAAGGAACTTGTCATCGTATAAAATTTTAAAGGCGGTCTCTTGAGAAGGCGGCTTCCCTTCTTCGGGTACTACCTGTACAAATCCACCACCCCATTCAACGGTTTGCCAGGCTGGATCATCCAATACGCCATCAATCTGAGGGCTAGCAGTCTCAATAGATTTTGTTTGATAGGATTTCTTCTTTTGTAGTTCCTGTAGACGTTCAGGAGAGATGATAGCATTTTGTGCTAAGGCGCTACCTGTTGTAAAAAACAGACAGACGCTTAATAGGATAGCGTTTTTCATTTTGTCGAGTGTGTGTCGTTAAAAAAGTACTAAGTTGCTTAGACTTCTTAATAGACAGGAAAAAATTAAAAAGATTGCATCTATGGGTAAATAAAAAGGCCGCTTGCTGAAGCAAGCGGCACAAAACACACACTATAAACCTAAAAACCCTATGTCATTTTCATAAAATCCCTTAAAGGATTTCAATTTCTCTGGTGTTGTCTACCACTTCCGCTTTGGGTAAGTTGATTACGAGTACACCATTCTCGTAATTTGCTTTAATGGCCTCTGCATCTACATCTTCAGGTAAACGGAAGCTTCTTTTAAAAGAAGAGAAGTTAAACTCGCGACGTACAAATTTGCCGGATTCTGCTGTTTCTTCTACTTTGTTTTCTTTTTCAGCTGAGATTAACAAGTGATTGTCCTCAACTTTCACTTTGAAATCCCCTTTGTTTAATCCTGGAGCAGCTAACTCAATATTGAAAGCATTCTCCAATTCGACAATATTTACCGAAGGGGATTCGCGCATTAAATCGTTCCCGAAAAATGTTCCTAAATCCCGGTTGAAGAAGTTATCAAATACTTGATCTAAAGTTGCTGGTCTAGTACCTGGTTTTCTTACGACTAAATTCATGTTATAAAGATTTTGTTGTTATAATTTTAATTACACTTAGGAAAGATCAATTCCTATGCCAAGGCCTTTTCAGGGCGTTGAAACGACAAAAATGCAAAATAAAATGCCATTATGGCGCTTAATTAAATAGGACGACAAATAAAAGTGTCAAATCGGCAGTTTTATACACAAATGTGCCCACTCCTTTTTCGAACCACCCGAGAAATCCAAGGTCAGTTAATTTTTTTTAACCCTGCCGGCCGGCAGGCGAGCGCAATAGAGATCATAGGAGCACATAGATACTTATTTGACTCCAACTAAATTCTGTAGATTTGGTAATTCTAAATCAAGGAAAGAGTATTCAAAAGATAGGATGCTTCTAATCTGTACGCTTAAAATCTCGCTTACCACCTCGTTTTTCCATCAGTTGGATACTTTGAATAACGATATCGTGCGAAAAGGCTTTGCACATGTCATAGATCGTTAAAGCGGCAATCGAAGCACCGGTCATGGCTTCCATTTCAATACCGGTCTTGGCAAAGACGGAGGCCGTACAGTCTACTACGATGTAATTTTGCTCATTGATATGAATCCTCACCTGGCAATTGTCCATGCCGATAGGGTGACAGAGCGGTATGAGTTCGCCCGTTTTTTTGGCAGCCATGACGCCAGCGATAATTGCGGTCTGGAACACGGGGCCTTTTTTAGTTTGGATATCCGCCCCCTCTAATTGATCTAAGACATTGGAGGGGATCTTAATGGTAGCGCGAGCCGTGGCCAAACGCTGTGTTGCTTTCTTTTGACCGACATCTACCATAGAAGGATTACCAGCCGCATCTAAATGGGTAAAACCTTCGGACATTACTTTTTAGCATTTTTCGGCGTAGGCCGGAAGATAAAATACAGGCCAATCAACACAAATGGGATACTAAGTATTTGTCCAGTACTGAGTGTATTATTTACTGCTTCTTCCAAACCACCCTGAGTATGTTTGAATTTTTCTAAAAAGAAACGCACCCCAAATACAAAGACCAAGAATAATCCAAAAATAAACCCTGGTTTTTCTCGCTTATTGGTCCGCCAATAGGTATAGAATAAAATGATGAAAATGATTAAATAACTTAGACCTTCGTACAATTGCACTGGATGGCGAGGCACCTCATTTAGGGGTGGATAAGCGCGTACAAAAAGAACGGCCAAAGGGCCATCATGAGGGGTACCTACAATTTCGGAATTAATAAAATTCCCTAAGCGTATAAAAAGCGCTGCTAGCGCCGTGGGCACAACCACTTTATCTAACATCCAAAGCATCGGCTTTTTGGTAACCAACCTGGAAAATATATAAATGGCTATCAATATTCCAATTGCGCCACCATGACTAGCTAAACCTCCACGCCAAATGGCAGGAATTTCTAATAAATTTTTAGAATAATAATCCCAATCGTAGAAAAAGACATGTCCCAAGCGAGCTCCAACGACCCCACCAATGACAATATACATGAATGCTTTATCCAACCATTCC